>CAJPKN010000106.1 GCA_905370385.1 Stomatobaculum longum | reverse complement strand
CCCCCATCTCGATTGATACGAGCGCTTGGCTCCGGGAACTGGAAGAAAAGAAGCGCAGCACCGTGGATTTGCGCCGCTTCAGCGATAAGCTTGTGAACCCGGTCGAGCTTGTGAAGCTGCTCTCCGAGAAGATGGAAGAGGACGCGATTTATGTCGCGGATGTCGGTCAGAACCAGCTCTGGTCCGCCGACAACTATGTGATGAAGCGCGGCCGCTTTTTGACAAGCGGCGGTATGGGTACCATGGGCTACTCGATTCCCGCGGCCATAGGCGCAAAGTTTGCCGCGCCGGAGCGTCAGGTTGTCGCGGTCTGCGGCGACGGCTCCTTCCAGATGTCCATGTATGAGCTCGGCACCATTGCGGTGCAAAAACTCCCGGTCAAAATTTTGATTATGAAAAATCGCTTCCTCGGACTGGTGAGAGAATATCAGGCAAAGAACTACGAACGCCGTTACGAGGCGGTGGAGCTCTTTGACTATCCCCGCTACGAGAACATCGCGGCGGCCTACGACATGGCCTACTTCCACTGCGAAAGCAACGAGGCGCTCGGCAGTACGCTGGATGCCTTCCTCGCCTGTGACAGCGCCGCGCTCATGGTCTGCGAAGTGGACAGCGAAAACAACACCCAGTGAGGAGGAGCGCTATGAAAGGAATTTTTTCTGTGCTGGTCGAGAACCGAGACGGCGTGCTCTCGCAAATTGCGGGGCTCTTTGCGCGTCGCGGCTTTAACATTGACAGCCTCGCGGTCGGCGAGACCGAACAGCACGATGTCTCCAGTATGACCATCGTATCCAGCGGTGACAGCCGCACTCTGGACCAGGTCGAGAAACATCTCAACAAGAAGATTGACGTCATCAAAGTACGTCGCCTCGAAGAGCACGCCTCCATCTTAAAGGAGATGATGTTAATCAAGGTCGCGCACTCCGTGAGCACCCGTGCCTCCATCATAGAGCTCTGCTCCGTGACCGATGCCAAGGTGGTTCACTTCTCGCAGAAGACCATGGTCATACAGCTGACCGCCGAGCCCGAGGCCATTTTGAACTTCATTGAACTCGTTCGAAACTACGGCATTCTGGAAATTCAGAGGACCGGCAGCATCTGTGTCAGCAAGGATTGAATCAAAAAAGACCCCCGCAGGGGTCTTTTTTGATTAGCGCTGTGCTTCCTGTCTCGGCACACGCGGCAAATTCCAATTGAAGTGCACCGCCACACAGCGCACCAGTATCACGCAGACGCTGCCGATCAGGGCAGCCGTGTTTTCGGAACCGAAATGTCTCCAGACCAGAACCGTTAAGATGGCGCCCGGAACACAGGCCATCGCGTAAATGTTTTTCTGAAAAATCTCCGGCATCTGATTCGCAAAGATATCGCGGATCGCGCCGCCGCCGACCCCCGTCACCGTTCCGAGGAAGGTGCAGAGAAAGAGCCGGTCCATACCGATATTGATGCCCGCGAACACGCCGTCCACCGTAAAGGCCGCCAGCCCCAGGGTGTCGCACCAGAAGAAGAGTGCGTTTAAGGTCTTCTTGGAGCCCGGCAGGCGCCGATTCGTGTAGAGATACAAGAAGACGATGTTCGCCGTGATGACCGCAATCAGCACGTAAATCGGGTTCACAAACATGACCGGCGGCTCCTTGCCGATCACCACATCACGCGTCATACCGCCGCCGCAGGCCGTGATGACCGCGAGGATGTTGATACCGAAAATATCCATATCCCGCTTGACACCGACCAGCGCACCCGAAATTGCAAACGCTATGGTGCCGAGCAAATCCATAAAACCGATGACAGAAAAAATCATGCCTTTACCCCGCGGCTAAAGCCCTCACCGTGCACTTCCGAAATGCGTCCGACAATCAGGAAGCAGGCCGGATCGATCTCATGCGCAATGCGAATAATCTGCGGCAACTCGCGGTTGTAGATGACCGAGAGCACCACCTGGGTGGGCCGCTTCGTGTAGCCGCGATCCGCATGCAGCATGGTCACGCCGCGTCCCATCTCCTTGAGTATGGCGTTCTTCACTTCCTCCGGCTTCTCACTGATAATCTTGACTTCGGTGCGTGTGGTTCCGATCAGCGTCATCTTATCGATCGAGATGGAAGTCACAATGACACAAATCAGACCGAAGAGCACGCGCTCCCAGGAGAAGAGAAGTCCCTGCGAGAGCAGCGTAATCATATCCGTGATAATAAAGCCCGCACCGAGCGGCAAGCTCAGATACTTCTTTGCCATAATCGGGATTACATCCATACCGCCGGTCGAAGATCCGGCGCGCAGCACAATGCCGAGCGTAAGTCCGGTTCCGAGTCCCGCAAAAATCGCATTCAGCATGAGATCCTGGGTGAGCACCACACCCTTCAGCGCATGGCTCCAGAACTCCAGCGCAATCGGGCTGATGAAGGAACTGAGTATCGTCGACATACCGAAGCCCTTGCCGATGAAGATGAAGCCGAGCAACAAAGTAAATATGTTCAGTGCGAGCAGGAGCGGCGGCACCGGAAGTCCCGTAATCTTGTGTAACACGAGGGAAATACCCGTTGTTCCGCTGGTGAGGAGATCCATGGGCAAAATAAAAAGCTGTACGACCAGCGCATAGCCTACATTGCCTACAATGATTTGCAGGAGACCGATTAATTTCTCCTTATATTCCATTCCCCCCAGCATTTTCCGCAATTTTTCCATAAAAAAACCGTCCTGTTCTTCATTTTTCGTGCTTCTTTATTATAATGCTTTGTCCAAAAGAGACAAGCGCGAAAAAAAGCACCCCGTTTCCGAACAGTTTAACAGAACTGTTCGGAAAACGGGGTGTCTTTTCGCTGTGATACGTCATTTATCTTTCCGATATCACTCGACACCGGGCGGTGTGAGACTCTCGTCCGCGTCTCCGCTGCCCTTCGGCGAAACATAGCGCACGCCGTCATCCTTCGCCGCGCCGTTTGCCTTGGACTCACTCTTCGCATTTCCGCTCGAAATGCTCTCGCCGCTGCGACCGAGCAGGTAATTTACAAGCTCCGGGAGCAGGCCCTTGTTCTGCTGCCAGATTTTCTCAATCTGGTTCTCCGGCACCGGCGAAACCCCGAGACCTACCTCGAGCGTAATGTTCGGAATTCCCTTTTCCCAGTCGAGCCAATCCTTAAAGCCCGCGCCGTAACGGGAGCCGTCGGCAGAGGGATCTACCAAGGCATAACCGGTGCGCCGTGCCGCAATGAGTCCCATTGCCTTGTCCTTCTCGAGAACTTCCTTCGCCGCGTGCATCTGCGACCAGTAAATAATCTGGCCCTGCGCGTGGTAGTTCAGGACCTGACTGAACTTCTGCTCGTTGACCAGCTTAATGATGGCCTGGGTCTCCGGCTCCGAGGCCGCCGACGGTCCCTTGTAGAACTCCGAGGATGCCTTGCCGCGGTTGTCGTTTAACTGCGCCCAGCCCGGTGTCGGGAAGTTGTGATTTAAGTCAACGCCGTTGACATTGTTCTTCCACTTGTTCAAATACCAGTTGTACTTGTCTTGGTTTTCAAGCAGCCCCCAGTCGGACCAACTCTCGATAATGCGCCGCACGCTCTGCTTGGAACTGTCCTTCGTGAGACCGTTCAGTGCGCGCTGGGAAATCTCGACACCGTCCGGATTTGCCATCGGCACAAACTGAATGCATACTTCATTCAGCGCCGTCTCTCCGTTGGCCTTGCGGTCCAGCATCTCCTGAATCTGACGCATGACCAGAGGCGTCGTAATGTATTCACGCGCGTGAATCGATGCGAGCACCAGCATCTTTTTATCCGCATTCGGGTTCCCGATTACAATGCGGTAGATGTTTCTGCCGTCCACCGTGGTTCCGATGGAGTCGACCGTAACCCCCTCGTATCTCGCCTTTAACAGCTGTATGTCCGCTTCCATGCGCTGGTAGGTATACATCTCCTGACCCGCAAAATAAAACTCCGTCTGCGTCGCGGTCGCCGTTCCCGTTGTCGCTGCGCCGCTCACCTGCGTCGCACCCTTTTTCACAACACCGGCCATCGCGGGTTGTGCCATGCCTGCTGCCATGCAAAGCGAGAGTGCTGCTGCGCACAGTCGCATACGCCGTTCTCTCTTCATATCCACCTCCGTCGTAAAAGCGCATTGCTGCGCGAATTTGCAATCCACCTCATTATACGACAGAGAGGCGTTACAAAATAGTTACATTTTTGTTAAGTATCTTTTCACTTGTTGCCGTTCACAAAGCGGAAGTTCTCTTTGCCCGCCCCCTGCTCAAAGAAATACTTGATGATACCGCAATCCACCTCGGAAAACGCGCCCGCTTTATAAGAAATCCGCACCTCATCGCCCCGGCCCGTGATCATGAAGGCCTGTTTGTCCATCGCGGTCGGCGCAAGGAGTGCCGCCTCTACTCCCTTCTCAAACCAGCTCGGCGCTGTCCCCTCGTAGCGGCTCACACGCGCCGCATCCTTGGATTTGTGCGGCTTTCCCTCTTCTTTGCCGTAACCGAAGGCAATCACGCCGTAGAGCTCACCCTTGATTCCCTCGCTCGCCTTCTCCATATTGTAGGTGCCGCCGATCCACCAGGTATTGACGCCGAGCTGCTGTGCGAGCAGCAGTAAATCGGCACCGCAATAGCCTATGTGTTCGGCGCCCTCACTGCCGTGGGGACCCGCAAGTGCGATAAAGTTGTTGACCCCGCTCGAATAAAACAGGGTCATACCGGGCCAGAGCTGTAACTCCTCGTCGACATGCAGACTCATGTCCAGGCCGAACTGCACATTCAGTGCATCAATCCGCGCCGAGAGTGCCGAGAGCGCCTCTTCATCGACCGCCTCATCCGTAAAAT
>CAJPKN010000105.1 GCA_905370385.1 Stomatobaculum longum | reverse complement strand
ATGAGCGATGTCAGCTTCTCCAAGCAGTTCAAGGAAGAGCTGATTGAAACCATCGAAGCGGGCAAGAAGGAATTCAACTTCAAGGATGCGGACGGCACAGAGGCGAGCTACACGCTCGAATACGATGCGCCCTCCAAGGCATACAACATCATGCAGGTCAAAGAGCAGCGCGTCTATGACACCTACTCTTCGCCCTCTAAGGCACATCCGCTCGGAACCGATAAGAACGGCATGGATATGCTGACCCGACTCATGTACGGCGGCCGCGTCTCGCTCTACATCGGCTTCATCGTCGTGATCATCGAGACGGTCATCGGCATGATTATGGGCGGTGTCTCCGGCTACTTCGGCGGCTGGGTTGACATGCTCATCATGCGCATCGTGGATATTTTCTACTGCATCCCGAGCATTCCGATTTACATCATCATCGGTGCTGCCATGGACGCACTGCGCATCGACCCGAAGATTCGAATGGTCTATCTCATGTTGATTCTGGGCTTCTTCGGCTGGCCTTCCATCACCAGACTGGTTCGCGGACAGATACTCACGCTCCGCGAGCAGGAGTTCATGACGGCGGCTGAGGCAACCGGCATTAAGCCCATCAACCGCATTTTCCGTCACCTGCTTCCGAACGTCATTCCGCAGCTCATCGTCACCTGCACCATGAGTCTCGGCGGCGTCATTTTGACCGAGGCAACCCTGTCCTTCCTGGGACTGGGCGTTAAGTTCCCGTTCGCATCTTGGGGAAATATCATCAACGATGTCAACAACACCTATGTGCTCAGCAACTATCTGTTCATTTGGATCCCGGCGGGCTTCTGCCTGCTCCTCACCGTTCTCGCCTTTAACCTGGTGGGCGACGGCCTGAGAGATGCCTTTGACCCGAAGATGAAGCGCTGATCGCGAACGAAAGGAAATAAGATGGCAAGAGATGATGGCTATCTGTCCGCGCGGGAATCGCGGCGGATATCGAAGGAAAACAGAAAGATTACAGCAAAGCTCGAGAAGGCGAGAACCCGCCGCAATGTACCCGAGAGCGAGTACATGACCGAGATGAAGAACTCGGCAAATGCCGTGGAGTTCGAAAATCTCCACACCTTCTTCTTCACGGATGCGGGAACCGTTAAGAGCGTTGACTCCGTGAGCTTTGAAGTACCGCTCGGCAAGACGGTCGGCGTCGTGGGTGAGTCGGGTTGCGGCAAGTCCGTGACCAGCCTTTCGCTCATGCAGCTGTTGCAGCGTCCCCAGGGTCAGGTGGTGGAGGGCTCCATCCGCCTGAACACCGGAGACAAGGTCTATGAGATCACAAAGACCCCGGAGCACGTCATGCAGCATCTCCGCGGCAACTTTATGTCCATGATTTTCCAGGAGCCCATGACCTCCTTAAATCCGGTTTTCCGCATCGGAGACCAGATGGACGAGGTGACCACGCTCCACAAGAAGAGCGAGTACCCGACCAAGGAAGCGGTCAAGGGACGCACCATTGAGCTCCTCAAGATGGTCGGCATTGCGAACAGCGAGGGCATTTATAACATGTACCCGCACGAGCTCTCCGGCGGTATGCGGCAGCGTGTCATGATCGCAATGGCACTGGCTTGTTCGCCGAAGCTCATCATTGCCGATGAGCCGACCACCGCACTGGACGTGACGATTCAGGCCCAGATTTTGGACTTGCTCCGCGGCCTGAAGGACAAGATCAATTCGTCCATCATGCTGATTACCCATGACCTCGGTGTCATTGCGGAGATGGCGGACTATGTCGTGGTCATGTACTCCGGCCGCGTGGTGGAAGCGGGAACGGCGAAGGAGATTTTTGCGAGCCCGGCTCACCCCTATACCATAGGCCTCATGGCTTCGAAGCCGGTGGTCGGTAAACACCAGGACAAGCTCTACTCCATCCCCGGCAAGGTGCCGAACCCGATCAACATGCCCAACTATTGCTATTTCCGCGATCGCTGCGACAAGTGCGAGGGATGTTGCGACGGCGCATATCCCGGCGAGGTATGGCTTTCCGAGACGCATCGCGTCAGCTGCTATCTCTATGACGAGGCGCATCGGGGCGCGAAGCAGAACTGAGTGTGCGTAGGAATTTCTGAGACTAAGTAGGCTTGCGAAGGAAATGAGGCAATGATGGATAATATCGAAACGAAGGGATTAACGCCCATCGTGCACAACGAAGAGAATATCCTGGAAGTCAACGGCCTGAAGAAATACTTCCCGATTAAGGGCGGATTTTTTAACAGCGTGGTGGGCCAGGTAAAGGCACTGGACGGCATCTCCTTTCATATCAAACGCGGAACCACCATGGGACTGGTGGGAGAGTCCGGTTGCGGAAAGACCACAGCCGGCAGAACCATACTCCGCTTAAACGGCGGAAAGACTGCGGGAGAGGTGCTGTTCAACGGAAAAGAGGTCTACGATATTCCGAAGAACGAACTGAACGACCTGCGCGTGAAGATGCAGATCATCTTCCAGGATCCGTTCTCCTCCCTCTCTCCGCGACTGCCGGTCGGCGAAATCATCGGCGAGGCGGTTCGTGAGCACAATCTGGTGCCGCGGGGCGAGTACCATGACTACATCGATCAGGTCATGGACAACTGCGGTTTGCAGCCCTTCCACAAGGACCGCTATCCGCACGAGTTCTCCGGCGGACAGCGTCAGAGAATTTGTATCGCAAGAGCGCTTGCATTGAATCCGGAGTTTGTGGTTTGCGACGAGCCTGTCTCGGCACTCGACGTGTCGGTGCAGGCGCAGATTATCAACCTCCTGGAGGATTTGCAGGAGAAGTACAAGTTGAGCTATCTCTTCATCTCCCACGACCTCTCGGTGGTCGAGCACATCTCGGACACGGTGGGTGTCATGTATCTGGGAAATATTGTTGAGTTCGGCACGACGGAAGAGCTGTTTGCGAACCCGCTTCACCCCTACACAAAGGCCTTGTTCTCCGCGATTCCGATTCCGGATCCGGATGCCAAGATGAAACGTATCATCCTGGAGGGCAGCATTCCCTCGCCGGCAAATCCCCCGGCAGGATGCAAATTCCACACCCGCTGCGCGCAGTGCATGGAGAAGTGTAAGACCCAGGCGCCGGAGCGGAAGGATATGGGCAACGGACACTATGTCTGCTGCCACCTCTATGATGACAAGTAATAAGCTTCTATGAAGGGTTGAGGCTTAACAGGGAAACATTCGGCTGCCGTCTATGCAGAATTGTATAGACGGCGGCCTTTTTTTATGAAGGATAAATAACGGACTGCCGGTCTGCGCCGGGTTTCGAGGTGCACCGACAGCCTCTTTGCGAGACGACACAGGCATTGGGGAGGAAAGGTATATGGCCTGGTTGACACTGGGACTGTTTGCGGCGGGCTTGCTGTTATGCCTGTTCTGCAAGCTATCCGTTCTGTATGCACTGAGTTTCGGCCTGCTGCTGTTTTCGGTTTATGCGCGCCGCAGCGGGTTTTCATGGACAGAGATTTTGCGCATGGCGCTTCTGGGCGTTTGGAAGATACGCGGCATTCTGATCACGTTCGTTCTGATCGGTACGATGACCGCGCTCTGGCGGGCGGCGGGAACGCTCCCGGTGGTGGTCTGCTATGCGGCGGGGTTCATTCGCCCCTCGGTCTTTTTACTGATGACCTTTCTTCTGAACTGCGCGGTCTCAGTGCTAACGGGCTCTGCCTTTGCGACCTCGGCGACCATGGGGGTGATTTGCGCCGCGATGGGCAGGACCGCGGGCATCAGCATGCAGTTGACCGGCGCGGCGGTATTGTCCGGTGCCTATTTCGGAGACCGCTGTTCCCCGGTTGCGACCAGTGCGCTCTTGGTTGCGGAACTGACCCACACGAATATCTTTGACAACATTAAAAACATGCTGCGAACCGCCTTGGTTCCTTTTTTGCTCGCCTGCGCGGTTTATGCAGGGCTCGGGCTCCACGCGGTGCCGAGCGGAGAGCTTCTCAACCTGCGGGCGCTCTTTGCCCGGGAACTGCGTCTCCATTGGCTTGCGATACTTCCGGTTGTTGTGATCATGTTGCTTTCCCTGCGGCGGGTGGACGCAAAGACCGCCATGGCGGCGAGTATCTTGACCGCCGTCCCGCTGGCTGTCTTTCTGCAAAAGTTCGCGCCCGCGGACTTACTGCGAATATCTCTCTTCGGCTATCGCGCATCGGATCCCGAAGCAGCAGTCATGCTGAACGGCGGCGGCATTGCGGCCTTTGTCAAAATCACGGGCATTGTGAGTCTCTCGGCCTCGTACGCGGAGCTCTTTCAGAAGACAGACTTACTGGTCGGGGTCAAGGCCCTGGTGGAGCGCTTCGCGAGAAGAACAAGCCCCTATGCGGCTGTACTCGGGACGTCGGTGCTCTCTGCGATGCTGGCCTGCAACCAGACCCTCACAGTTATGCTGACGAAGCAGCTCTGCGAGGAGGTAGAACCGGAAAACTCGAGACTTGCGCTCGGGCTTGAGGACAGTGCGGTCATCATCGCGGCGCTGATTCCCTGGTCTGTCGCGGCGGCGGGGCCGCTGGCTTCCATCGGCGCGCCGGGAAGTGCGGTCTTACTTGCCTGCTATCTCTACCTCCTGCCCCTCTGGCGTTTGATGACGGCAAAGCAGAGGTTCATCGGTTTTGCTTAAACTGCGGGCGAAGCGAAACTTGAAAAAAGCGCGGAGAGGCGCTATGCTTTAAGGACTTTACCGAGACAGAGCAGAAGCAGATCGAAGCGGGGCTTTCGACCGCAGTAATCGGTGACAAAGAGGCTGCCGCAAAGATTTTGGCGTTGGTACCGGAGGCGTGGATTAAGAAGATTCCGTTTTTTGTGCGGAAGCACGCGACCACCAAGACCATAGAGCGGATTGCAAGC
>CAJPKN010000104.1 GCA_905370385.1 Stomatobaculum longum | reverse complement strand
TCTTCGTAGTAAATTTCATGCACCCCGTCTTCGGTCCGGCGGTAGCGCCCGGGCACCAAGAGTTCCACATCCTCGCTCTCGCCGCCAAGCAGGTGCTTGCCGCTTATGGTCACCAGCACATCTTCCGTCATCGCTGTCTCTCTTCGTCAATATTCTTCGATTTCGATTTTCTTTGCTTCCAGCTGTTCGGTCGGCAAAATGGAGTTCGCAAAGTCCCGAAAATTCTCGGCGAGGTCGCTCACATAGAAGCGATACTTGCCCTCCGTATTCCCGTCACCCGGGTTTAAGAGCTTTTCCCGCGCGAGAATTTCCTTGAGCTCCAGCGCCGTCTCGTAAGCCGGGTTCACAAGCGTTACCCCATCCCCCATGATGCGCCCTATCGTGCCGCGGAGCAGCGGATAGTGGGTGCAGCCGAGCACCAGAGTATCCACATACTTTTCCTTCAATTCCTGCAGATAGCGCGCCGCCATTTCATCCGTCACGCTGTCGTGAAGGAGCCCCTCTTCGACGAGCGGTACAAACATGGGGCAGGCTTTCTGAAACACACGGAGCCCCGGAGCCAGGCTCTCGATTACCTTCGGATATATTTCCGAGGATACGGTGCCCCTGGTGCCGATGACGCCGATACGCCCGTTCTCGGTCGCACGCACGGCACTCAGGGCGCCGGCGTAAATCACGCCGATCACCGGGATATCGTTCTCCTCTGCGAGGGTTTTTAACGCGTGGGAGCTCGCCGTGTTGCAGGCAATTACGATTGCCTTGACGCCCTTGGTCTTTAAGAAGCGCACAATCTGCCGCGAATAGCGGATGACCGTATCCCGCGATTTTGCGCCGTAGGGCAGGCGCGCCGTGTCTCCGAAGTACACCATGCGCTCGTCCGGAATCTGCCGCATCAGCTCTCTCACAACCGTGAGACCGCCGACGCCGGAATCAAACACGCCGATCGGCGCGCGCGCATCTGTCGCAAAATGCTCGCGGCGCTCCCGCTTCGGCACATAAAGTTTGACCGGATCCTGCTCGTCAAACACCCCGCCGTTCATTCAGGCCTCTCTCTCCAGCGCGAGCTCCATGAGCTCCTTGACCAGCGCCTTCTTATCCTTGCCGCGCGCCTCAAAGAGCATCGGGTACATGCTGATCGAGGTAAAGCCCGGCATGGTGTTGATCTCGTTAAAGATGACCTTGCCCTCGGCGGTCACAAAGAAGTCGACGCGGGACAGGCCGTAGCCGTCGAGTGCCTCAAAGATACGAACCGCCGCGCGGCGAACTTCTTCCGCACTGCCTTCCGGGAGTTCCGGATCCACAACGGTCTTCGACTCCTGGCTGAAGTACTTGGCATCGTAGTCGTAGAAATCGGCCGCGGCCAAAATCTCGCCGACACCGCTCGCCTGTACCGGCCGCGCACCGCCGCCGAGCACCGCGCACTCAATCTCGCGTCCCACAATGCACTCCTCAACCAGGATGCGGCTGTCAAAACGCGCCGCCTCGCGGAAGGCCTCCGAAAGCTCCTCTCTGCCGTGTACCTTGGTCACGCCGCAGCTGGAGCCCGCATTGCAGGGCTTTACGAAGACCGGGTAGGAGAAGAGGCTCTCGGTGCGCTCGATCACGGCGCACATATCCTTTAACATTTCCCGCGTCACCAGTAGGAAATCCGCCTGGGTAATGCCGAGCGAGTGTACGACCAGCTTCGTAATCCCCTTGTCCATACCGACCGCGGATGCCGTAACCCCGCAACCCACAAAGGGAATCTTTGCGAGTTTGCAGAGGCCCTGAATGGTTCCGTCCTCGCCGTAGAGTCCGTGCAGAATCGGAAACACGAGGTCTATCTTCACGCGGGTAATTGCCGCCTGCTCATGAATCATGAGGCACTGTTCCGTCGCATCCGGTGAGAGCACGGCACCGATTTTCGACTCTCTCCAGCTGCCGTCCTCTATGTCTTCGATCCGATTCACCTTGACCCAGTGCCCCTCCTTCGTGATGCCGACCAACACGAGATCATAGGCTTCGCGGTCAATGTTGTGAATGATATTGATCGCAGAACGGCAGGAAATTTCGTGCTCCGAGGACTGCCCGCCGAATAGTACCGCAACTGTCTTCTTGCTCATCTTTTCTTTGCCTCTTTTCGCTTTTCGCTTTTCTTTTCCAGAAGTTCCATGCTCAGCTTTTTGGAGATGGTGAGCTCCTGGTTGTCAATGTGCTCGCGCATGGTGCGGCGCGCAAGCTCAATGTTCCGCGTCTTTACCGCCGTGAGTATCTGCTCGTGTTCATGGAGCAGAATCTGACGCTTGCCCGTATCCTTGATGTACTCCAGGCGATAACGATACATCTGGTCGCGCAGATTGTTCAACATCTGCACGAGTTTGTCGTTATAGGTGCCCGCATAGATCGAGTCGTGAAAGAGTTCGTCCGCCTGCGCGATTCGTATCATATCCTTTGCGTCGACCGCCTCGCGGAAGCTGACACGCGCCGATTCAAGCCGCTCGATATCGTCCGCATCCATGCGCTCCACCGCGAGTTCCACCGCAAGGTCCTCAAGCGCGCGGCGCACTTCGAGTACGTCCCGGAGGCTCTTCTCCGTGATGCCGGCCACTTCCGCACCGCGCCGCGGTATCATGGTGACCAGACCCTCGAGCTCCAACTTGCGTATGGCCTCGCGAATCGGCGTGCGGCTCACCCCGAGCTTCTTTGCGAGCTGAATTTCCATCAGGCGCTCGCCGGGTTCCATCTCACCCTTTAATATGGCCTGCCGCAGGGTGTGAAATACGACGTCGCGAAGCGGCATATACTCATTGACGGTCATCTTAAATTCTTCCGGCATGGCGCCTCCTTCCTATACTGCGCGTTCATACGGTAGACGCGCTGACTTCTTCCGTTGAAACCGGGCGGCAGAGGAAAAATGCCGCTTCCGGAAATTGCTGTTGTCCCGCCGCGATGCAGGCAAGCGCCTTGTCCCGTTCATCCGCCGCAAACAAGGCGTAGAGCGCCGCACCGCTGCCGCTCATCGCAGCGCCGAGCGCGCCGCTCCCCGTTAGGAAGCGCTTGTAATCGATGAGCTCCGGTTTTAATTCCATGGCCGGGCGCTCGAGTGCGTTTTGCAGCGAAGCGCCGAGCAGGGTGAGATTCTGTCCGCGAAGCGCGTTCTTAAGCAGGGTTACATCGGGCTGCTCCCAGGGGGCCATGGCCGAGAGCGTGAGCGCTGCGTAGACCTCCTTGGTCGAACTGCCGAAGGGCGGTTTCACCACGACCAGTTCACAGGGAGGCAGGGGCGGCAGGGGGGAAAGCTGTTCTCCGATCCCCTCCGCAAGCGCCGTGCCGCCCGCCACCAAGAAGGGCACATCCGCCCCGAGCGGCAGCGCCAGCGCTCTCAGTTCCGCATCGGAGAGCGGCAGCGCATAGAGACTTCGAAGAGCCCGGAGCACCGCCGCCGCATCCGCCGAGCCGCCGCCGAGCCCCGCCTCCTCCGGAATCTGTTTCCTCAGTTCGATTCGGATACCGCCCTTCAACGCGCAGTGACGAAACACGGCCAGTGCGGCCCGCACCGCGAGGTTTCGCTCATCGGTCGGGAGCGAGGGGCGGTCGCAGAGCAAGTGTACCCCCTCTGCATCGGTTTTCGTGAGGACCAGTTCATCGGCGAGACTGATGGTCTGCATGCCCGATCGCAGCAGGTGATAGCCATCCTCCCGCTTCCCCAGGATTTCCAAGCCCAGGTTAATCTTTGCGAAGGCCCGCGTGCGGACGCTCTCTCTTCCTGTCTCCATTGCCCTTCCCCTATCTGTATCTTCTGCTTCGCGCCGAATTTCGTCTTTTGTATACAAAACTTCAGCGCTGTATAAAAAGGCGGCACTGAGGCGCGCCGCCCGCACGGTTCCACTGCTCTTTGATTTTCTCGGCCGCGGCGAGTCCTGCCCGGTTCTCCGGCGCGACACGTATCTGTGCCTCCCGAAACCCCAGTTCCTCCGCGGCGTAACAAAGGGCCGCAAGCCCGGCTTCCGTCGCATAGCCCTGCCCCCGCTGTTCGCGCCGCAGGGCGTAGCCGAGTTCCGGAGGCTCCGCCGGCGAAAACCCGACCAGGCCGAGGAACTGCGCCTCGCGCGCTTCCCTCGTGCGACGAAACAGCGCCCAAAGGCCGTAGTCGAAAAACGCATACTGCGTCTCGATGTAGCGCCGCAAAAAATCCGCCTCTTTGAGGCCCTCCCAGTCGCCGCCGAGAAAACGGCTCTCGCGTTCCGAGAGCTCGAACTGCCCAAGGGCCGGAAGATCCTTCATCGAGAGTTCGCGGAGAAAGAGTCGCTCCGTCTCCGCAATCGGCGCGGGGCGGCCGCACTTTCGGCAAGCCGCCCGAAGGAGCAGACGCTCGGTCACCGCCTCCCAGTCCGTCACGTTGACATCGCCCCGCCAGGGCTCATCCGAAACGCTTACACTTACGCGCGCCCCGTCTTCGAGCGGAACCTCATACGTTTTCGTCAATACTCGATTTCGGGCAGCTTCTCCGGCTCGGGGTAGCTCTCTCCGAAGGTCTCCGCCGTAACGCTCTTGATTCTCTGATCCTTCAGCGGCTTATCCGCCGCATCGGTCTCGGTGCAGGCAATGCGATCCAACACATCCTCGCCCTCAATCAGCTTGCCGAAGGCCGCATAGCCGCCGTCCAGATGCGGCGCTGCCTTGTGCATGATGAAGAACTGGCTGCCCGCGGAATCCGGAATCGAGGTGCGCGCCATCGAAATCACGCCTCTCTCATGCTTTAAGTCGTTCTGCACGCCGTTCTGCTTGAACTCGCCCTTAATCACATAGCCGGGACCGCCCTCGCCGTTGCCGATCGGGCAACCGCCCTGAATCATGAAGCCTTCAATGACGCGGTGAAAAATGATGCCGTCATAAAAGCCCTTCTTCACGAGATCCAGAAAATTGTTGACCGTAGTCGGTGCAATCTCCGGATAGAGCTCCACCTTCATAATGCCGCCGTCTTCCATGGTAATCGTTACGATCGGATGTTTCATTGTAAGCTTCCTCCTTGTGATTGTATCTTCATAAAAACATAGCCCTATTATAGCGGGAACTTACACACTTGTCCATTGGGGGAAACGAG
>CAJPKN010000103.1 GCA_905370385.1 Stomatobaculum longum | reverse complement strand
GAGAGCCCGACCCGCCGCGGTCTGCAGCCCGAGAGCCGCATGAGTCGCTCAATCAGGCAAAAGGTCTGCCGCCCGCGGTCCTGCCGAAGCAGCGCATGAATCTCATCGATCACGACAAAGCGTAAATCCGAAAAGAGAGTCGGAACCGCCGCCTTCCGATGGAGAAGCAGTGCTTCCAGCGACTCCGGCGTAATCTGTAAAATCCCCTCCGGGTGCTTGATCAGTCTCTCCTTTGCGCTCCGCGAGGCATCTCCGTGCCACTTGGTAACCCGTATGTCCGCGCGCTCGCAAAGCCGGTCGAGACGCTCAAACTGGTCGTTGATGAGCGCCTTCAAGGGCGCAATGTAGAGTACACCGACCGAAGTAGAGGGCTCCTCCGAGAGCAAGGTTAAAATCGGAAAAAAAGCAGCCTCCGTCTTTCCGGAGGCTGTGGCCGCTGAGAGCAGCAGGTTATCCCCGCTGTTAAAGAGCACATCTCCCGCCGCATTCTGCACGGCGCGGAGCGACTGCCAGCGCTCGCGGTAAATAAAGTCCTGAATGAAGGGCGCATAGCGCCGAAAGATATCCATGCTCTGTCCTCAGAAGGAAAAATCAAAGGGCGCATCGTCCCCGCCGCCGGTTTTCCTTAACTCGCTCGCAACAGTCTCTAACGCCTCGCCGCTCTCTTCCGGCTTAAGCAACTGCTCCATGCTGCTCTCCGGTTCCCGGTGCAGCGCGTCCAAAAGAAAAATAAAGTCGCGCGTCATCTCCCGCGGTGTAATCTGTGCGCTCGCCCCGACCCGCGCATAGCAAGTCCGCACAAAGAGTTCCAATTCGTCGGCGCGGAAGCGCCGTGCATCCCCGTAGAGTGCCGCATGCATGTCGGAGAGCTTCTCCGTAAGCACCAGCATCTCCTCCGGCGTGAGCGCCTCGAGGCGAAGCACCGGCGAAAATAAATCCTTGCTGCCCGCGCGGGAAAAGCGACTCTCCGCAAGCCGCGAAGAAAGTGCCTCGTAGCTAAAGAGACCGCGGCGCTTATCCTCGAGCGCCTCCGGCGTCGCTCCCATCCAGATGCCGATGTGCTGCGCCTTGCCCTGCATCATGTCGTTGTACATGGTGAGCAGCACCTCGTAGTTATACTGTCTTGCAATCGCATTCGGTATCTTGCAGAGATTCGCCGCCTCATCGAGCAGAATCAACGTACCCGCATAGCCCGCGCGGCGAAAAAACTGCGAGAAGAGTTTGATGTAATCGTACCAGTTCTCATCGCTCACAATGAGGTTGATGCCGAGCGCCTCCCGCGCTTCGCGCTTGTTCTCAAACTCCCCGCGAAACCACTTGAGTATCCGTTCTTTTCTCTCATCGTCGCCCTCCGCCCCCGCGAGATAATAGCCCCGCAGGAGCTTGGCAAATTCAAAGCCGTGCACCATGTCTTGCAGCGAATCGACCGCAGTCGCAATCTTTTTTTCGACCAGCGCAAAGAAAGCGCTGTCCTCCCGGAAGCCTCCCTGTTCCTCTGCAGCCGCCTGCTCCGCCTGAGAAACCCAGCGGTCTAAAATAAGGCGCAACGCGCCCCCCTCCGGCTTGGTCTTGGTCGCCAGATTTGCTATCAGCTCGCGGTAGGTCGCAAGCCCCTGCCCCTTGCTGCCCTGCAAGCGCCGCTCCGGCGATAAATCCGCATCCGCAACCACAAAGCTCTGCTCAAAGACATAGTTCCGCATGGTCTGCAAGAGAAAGCTCTTGCCCGCGCCGTACTTTCCGATCAGAAAACGAAAGGAAGCACCGCCCTCCGCAATGAGTTCCGTGTCGCGAAGCAGCGCCGCTATCTCCTCTTTACGGCCGACCGCAATGTACGGCAAGCCGACACGCGGCACCACGCCGCTCTGCAGGGAATTTAAAATTGCCTGTGCAATACGCCGCGGCACGGCGCGTCCCGTCTCACTCATTCCTCTGTCTCCCGCAATAAAGTCTCCAGCTCTTCCCGGTAATCCGGCACGAGGAAAAGTTCCTCACCCTCGGACGCAAGGCAAATATCTTGAAAACAATCATACAGTTTCTCGTTAACCCGCTCGGCAAAGAGGCTAGTCAAACAATGCGCCGCGCGCAGTTCCGCGCGCACGCTCTCCCCGCGGAGCAAGGCCGCAAGGCAGCTGCGTTCCAGCGCATCCAAGATTGCTGTTCTTCCCGCTTTGTCTGTTTGCTTCGTTTCGCTTCTGTTCGCAAGCTCTGCAGGCGTTGCACCGGCCGCCGCAAGGCGAATCTCCTCTATCTGCCGCGATGCGCCTTGTTGTCCCTGTTTGCCCTCTCCGCTCGCATTCCTCTCTGCGGTGCCTGTCTGCTTGCAATCCTCGCTGTTCATACGCTCCGCTAAGCCGGAGCCCTTCTCCGCAGGAAGCTTCTGCGCTTCCCGCCGCAGTTCTTCCCACTCGGCCCCGGTCTCTGCCTCCGTGAGCAGCGCCGCCGTCGTGACCGCGGCAGCCGCGCGTATGTCCGCGAGCTTTTCCCGCCGCACGGGGATTGCCGCAAGCTTTTGCGCCGCCTCCATAGCCTCACAACTTGCAAAGGCACGCGAAAAGGACTCTTGCAGCCCAGCATCCTGTGTCACAGACGCGGTTTTCAAAGCCTTGCCGCGCAGAAAACGAACGCGAAGCGCTGTATCCGCCTCTTTTAAGAAGGCAAAGAAGCGCTTGCTGTCAAACTGCTGCCGCAAGTAGCTGTATTCCGTAAAGCCGTTTCCCGTCGCCGCGAAACTGCGCAGCTCATTCAGTTGATAGGAAAAGTCTTGTCCCGCGTTCTCACAGAGCGCCCTAAGTCGCGGCGCATCCGAAAAGGGCTTCCACGCGCGCATGCGCATGTTTCCGAAGCAGGCCGCAAATAAAAGCGGCGCAGAACTTCTCCAGATTGCGGCATAGTAAAACGCTGCCTTGTCCCCGAGTCCCTTGACGCTCCGCGCTTCCGTTAGCTTCTTGCCGCCGAATTCCGCAAGCGCCGCAAAAACGGCTTCATCGCTCTGCTTCTCCGGCTCCCGCAGAACGGTGAGCGCCTCGTCCCAATGCCTGAGTGCGGGGTTTTCATACGACCGCACGCGCGCCGCATCAACACGGTTTAACACTGCGTACTCAAAGCGCCAATTTTTAAAATTCCGCTGCAGAGCCTCGCTCCCGTAGCCCGCGAAAAAATAGGAAGACGCAAAGGCATCCATGCAATCAAGCGCCTCGGCAGCATTCGCCGCGCCGACCCCCAGCATGAGTTCGCTGAGATAGAGATACACAAAGGCATCACAGTGTGCAGAGACCTCTCCTCTCCGCACTGCCGCGCGCCAGGTGAAATACCCGCGGAGCTCGTTCGGCGTCAAATCGCGATACTCCGGCTGGTAGAGCGGCACCGTACCCGCAAAGGGACAATTGTCCTCATAGTCCTCCATGGCACGCGCCGCAGAGAGAAAGTCCTCACAAGCGTAGATTGCCTCTATCCGCGCCGGAAGCTCGCTGCGCCCCGGTATGGCCGTCTCACGGTAATACCCTTCCACCTTCTCTGCCTCTTCCTCCACTGCAAGATCAAACACATGTAACAGGAACGCTCGCTCCGTTTCCGCACCAAAGCGCACACCGAGCCAGCCCGGCATGCGAAAGCCCTGCGTGAGATAGTCCCGCGCGGGCAACTCGCGAAATGCGCTGTACTTTAAATCACAGTGCTCCCTGATTCTTCCGCCCGCATCCCGCTCCCGCATGAGCAGCGCAATCCACTTTCCGCTTGCCGGGGAGACTAAGACCGAGAGTCCCGGCATCTCCCGCCACTTGTGCAGCTCTTCGATATGATGGCGCTCCCGCGCATAGCTAATGAGTTCCGACAGTCGCACAGCCCGTTTCTCCGAATGTATGTTCTGATTTCAGTGTAGCCAAAACATACGTTCCTGTCAAGTTTCCTCCTCAAACCAAGCGACCGCTCGCACCGGTGAACCGTCACAATGTTCCAATTTCAGCGGAAAACAGCTGAAGGAAAAGAGCTCTTCGCCGCAGAGCCCCAGATTCTTGAGATTCTCGATGTTCACGATATCCTTCTCGCGGAACAGCTTCTTATGCCGCGGCAGTCCGGCATCCGCAATCGGGTCGAGGCCTATCACATCAAAACCGATGCCCTTATATGCGCCCCGAATTACAAAGTCGAGCGCCTCTTCATTGAGGCAGGGGTAGTCGCCGAAATAGCGCTCGCTCCCCCAACGCTTGTCCCAGCCGAGGTAAAAAAGAAGAAAGTCCGCCTTCTCGGCCTTCTCCCCGTAGCGGGTGATGTGGGCAAGCGTAATCTCTTCCCCTTCCTTCAGGCTGCTGCAATCAATCACAAGTGCCTTACCGATAAACTGCGACGCCGGAAATTCGTCCAGCGTGGTGCGCCCCGGAAAGAGATGTGCCGGCGGATCCATGTGCGTGCCCGTGTGCGTGGTCATCCTTAAAAGGCTTTCCCGAAAACCGTCTTTTTCATATGTGCTCAGCGTTGTGAGAGTCGGCGTCTCCGTGCCGGGATAAACCGGCATATCCTCTTTGATGGTATGGGTTAAATCAATGACTCTCATTTCTTCCCTCTCTTTAACTGCTTCCGCAGCTAAGCATCGCGACAACACGAAACCCCGGAACTCAGCCGCACTGAACCTGACAAGAGCGCAGCGTCTCAAGCGCCGCCGCATGTTTTTCCGGCGTCACACCGGCGCAGCAGGCTGGATCCACGGAAATCTTCACTTCCGGAAGCGATGCCTTTAAGAGCAGCGCGTTCGAAACCACACAGATATCCGTGCAGAGGCCGATGAGCTCAAGTTCCACGCTTTCCCGCGCCGCGAGCTCTTTCACGGCCGCTGCGAGTTCCGTCGAAGCAAAAGTCCCCTTGTCAAAGATATGGTCTTTCGGAATCAGCGCCGCGATCTCCGCATCCAGCTCCCAGCCGTCCGTTCCGCGGATACAGTGCTTCACCGGAAGGTAATGCCCCTCCTGCGTGTTCAGATAGTCCTCGCCGTGCGTATCCCGCGTCGCAAAGACATCCTCCGGCGCATAGCCCTTGATTTTCTCGATAACCGCAGGGACAATGGCGCGCGCTTCCGCCGTTCCGAGTGCGCCGTCAA
>CAJPKN010000102.1 GCA_905370385.1 Stomatobaculum longum | reverse complement strand
GATGCTGTTGTCGATGATGTCGCGGTTCGGAACCATACCCGTGCAGTCCGTGTGCACCTTAAAGCGCACCTCACCGTCCCGCATATCGAGCTCAAAGTTTCCGAGCTTTAAATTGTAGTTCGCGCGGCAGGTAAACTCCGCCATCTCCTTCATGATGCGCGCATCGTCCTTGTCGGCGCCGATCGGCGAAATCGCATAGGACGTATAAGACTGCTCATTGACCACGATGACGTAGCGAATCTGCTTTAGCTTTCCGTCAATCGAAAGACCGAAGCGAAACACACCGGACTCCTCGTCAAACGAAATGCTCCAGTCGTTCTCAATCAAGTAGTTATCGATTGCTTCCGCAATCGGCCGTGAATACTCTCTGCTCGCCATACTCTTTCCCTCCATCGTCTTACTTTCTTCCTTATCTACTGTATCACGAAACGTACGCGCACTCCAGCGAAATCAGCGCTCACCGAGTATTTTTGCAGCCGCATCCGCGAGATTCTCCGCAATGAGATCCGGCACAGCGTCATACTTGCCGTCCTTCCCCGCTTCACCGGTCTTCACCAACACGGTTCTGACCCCCGCATTTTTTCCGCACTGTATATCGCCGGTCGTATCGCCGATCAAATAGCAGGCAGAGAGATCCAAGTGGTAGCGCTCCGCGGCGCGTAGGAGCATACCCGTCTTCGGCTTTCGGCAATCGCAGTCGATTTTCAGTTCCTTCACCTCGCCCGGGAAGCCGCTGTCCGGGTGATGCGGGCAGTAGAAGACATCGTCCACGAAGGCCCCCTCCCGCCCGAGCAAGGTCTTCATCTTGTTGAAGATGGTCTCGAGCTCCGCCTCACTCGTCTCCCCGCGTGCAACGACGGGCTGATTGCTAACGACAATTGTGAGATATTCCGAGCTGTTTAAGCGCTTTAAGCCCTCCGCCGCTTCCGGCAGAAGTTCCAATTCTTCCGGCGTTCTCACAAAGCCGTTGTAGCGGTTGATGACGCCGTCCCGGTCCAGAAAGACCGCGCGCTGCGGAAACTCCAAGTTCCGCTTTGCAGGGAAGCCGGACTTCCATTCTTCCTCTGCCGCCTGTATGCGCTCCACCGTGCCGACATCCTTTACATACTCCGGAGAACGGTAGGCGTAAATCGCCTCGCCGCGCGCTGCCATGGGGGCTAAAATCTCCTTCTCGAAGTCCGTCTTTTTGACTTCCGGAACGCGGCGCAGCATGTCCCGCGACAAAATGTAAATGCCGGCGTTCACGAGATTGTCCTGCCAGCCCGTCCGCACATTGTGCTTGGAATCAAAGCCCGTGACGCGGTTCTCCGCATCAGTCACAATGAGATCCGAGTCGTAGGGATGGGAATTCGGGTGCGCAAAGAGCAGGCACTCCGCCCGCTTCTCAAGGAAGAAGCGCTCCATCCGCGCGATATCGATGTCAAAGCGGATGTCACCGAAGAGGAGCAGAAAATGCTCGCTCTCCATCTTCGGAAGCAACAGCGGAAACGCGCCGGCCGTGCCGAGCGGCTCGGTCTCCTCGACATAGTCAAGTTCCATGCCGAGCGCAGCGCCGTCGCCGAAGTAGGAGATGATTTTCTCCTTCAGATACCCGACCACAAGGGTGACACGTCGTATGCCGTAGCGCTTCAGCTCTTCAAGCTGCCACGCGAGTAAGGGCTTCCCGAGAAACGGGGCCATGGGCTTCGGAATCTCATCTCTGGTGAGCGCCGCGAGGCGACTTCCCTTACCACCCGCCATTATCACTGCCTGCATGCTTGCTCCTCCCTTTTTATCGCTGTTTTCTGGTCGATTATACCATAAAAGGGGCTTTTTCCGGCGCAACATTCTATTTTTCATTTTCGCGGCACACTGCTATACTAAGTCCGAAAACAGCAATTGTTGCTATTATTGTTCTGTGTAAGGGGGTACTCATGAAGGGATTTATGAAAGAGTTCAAGGAATTCGCGCTGAAGGGCAATGTCCTTGATCTGGCGGTCGGTGTGATTATCGGCGGTGCGTTCAGCACGATTGTCAAGTCGCTGGTCGATGATATCATCATGCCGCTGATCGGTATGATTCTCGGCAAGGTCAACATCGCAACGCTCGCGCTGACCATCAAGAACCCTCTCGGCGGAGAGGCTGTCTCGCTTGCTTACGGCGCATTCCTGCAGAACGTCCTGAACTTCTTCTTCATCGCACTCGCAGTCTTCTGCATCGTGAAGGCGGCAAACGCGGTCAACAAGAAGAAGGAAGAGGCTCCGGCGGAAGAGCCGAAGCCGAGCAAGGAAGAGATCCTGCTCACCGAGATTCGCGACGCGCTCCGCGAGAAGAAGTAATTGAAAACGCAAGACAAAAACAGCCGGGCCTAGGCCAGGCTGTTTTTGCGTTATACGCTGCCGCGATTTTACTTTCCTTCCCCTGCCTCTCTCGCCTTATAGTAGAGGGCAATGTGCACCGCCTGCGCAAAGCTCCCGTCCTCCATCGCGCGGCGAAGTTCCTCCTCGCCGAGTCTCACATAGACCACACACTCACTCTCGTCGAGCGCCTGCGCCGAAACCACGCGGCAGCCCTCCGCGAGAAAGCAGTGCGCACGGCTCGTGCCCATGGTCGGATTCGCAAAAAAGCTCCCAAGCTCTGTCCAGCGCTCCGCAACCGCCCCGGTCTCCTCGAGAAGTTCACGCTTTGCGGCTTCCAATGCGGACTCGCCTCGCTCAATGCCGCCCGCCGGGAACTCTGTCGTGACCGCATCGATACCCACGCGGTACTGCCGCACACAGATGTACTTGCCCTCGGTATCCTTGGCCGCAATCACGACAAAGTCCCGACCGCTGTAATGATAAAAGGGCGCAATCTCGGTGCCGTTCGGCAAGCGGTACCGCGCCTCCCGAAAGTCAATATAACGGTCTTTCCGTATAATCTTATCTTCCAACTTCTCCCAGCGAAGATTCTCGTCCATTTCTTTCCTCCTCTCCGGCGCTCCCTGCGCCGCAGCGCACTTCTTTGCGCTCTGCCGTATCCAATACCGGAGACTTTCGCATTGATGAACCTCAATCCGTGCGCGAAACAATCGAAACCGCGAAGCAAAGGCTAAACCACACTTCACCGCTTTCCCGTCGTGTGCGGGCGCCGCACCGCAAGGCGTAAGCCCTCTCCGGAGTTTAAAATCCACTCGAGCGCCCGGTTCAGAAAATAGCAGATAAACAGCAGCAGCGTGCTGTTGACCCGTTTCGGGAAAAAGAGTCCCAGCACACAGTAGACATAGCTGCAGAGTGAGAACCAGACAAAAAACCAAATGCTGAGCCAGAACGCCGGGAGTCTCACAATCAGCCAGACCAGCGCCCCGCCGACCAGCAGTGCGAGCAGCGCAAGCGGCAGTATCTTGAGCCAACCGCCGCTCGTAAAGAGCGCCGCGACATTTTGAAGCGGGCGCGATAAGGTCTCTGCGAGCGCATCGCCCGAAACGGCATCCTGACTTTTCGAGGCAGCCCGGTTTAAAAGCCCGGACAACAGCGGCAATATCCAAATCTGAAACAACAAAAGATAGGCCGCATTGATATTTGCCGCGTACTTCGAGTTCATCTTCACTTCCACCAGGGACAGCGCGCGATTCACCAAGAGAGACAGAAAATAGGAAATCGCGAGTGCCTGCACAACACCGAGATTCTGCAGTTGATAGAGTTTTCCCTGATAGTTGTAAATGCTGCTCCCGAAGAAGAGCTTCATCACATCGCGGAAGCCGGAGATACGCCCCGTGACCACGGTCAGAACCCAGAGCAACAGGCAGCCCGCGACGAGCAACAAGGTCTGTTCCCGGCTCACGGCGAGAGAAAATACAGCTTTCTTTTTCTTGGGCGGCCTCCGCCTGCCGAGCGTTCGTTCCTTTGTCAAGTAGACGAGAATCAAGGCAGAACCCGTTGCCGCGAGGAGACCGAGCAAAAGCTGCAGCCAGCCGCCGAGCAGGTAGCTGTGCCCCAAGAGCCAGGCTGCGGCAGGCAAGCAGGAGGCCAAGAGCACCGGAAAGAAGTTTCTGCGCCCCAGCGTGCTCGCACTCAAATAAAAGGGATAGAGAAAAAAGAGCGCCGCCGCGATTCTCCAGCCCGCGCTGCGATCCCAACTCATCTTCATTTGAAAAATACCCGCAATTAGATTGGCGAGAGAGTTCACGAGACTCTCCACAAAGCGTCCGGTCATAAACCAGGCAGTCGTAAAGTGGTTGTCAAGCAGCATATAGGGTCTTAGGCAGGCGAGCAGGTAGAGTGAAAAGCCGAGCAGGACAAAGCTGCAAAGCTTGATGCCTTGCGTCTCTTTCGCCATGGCGCTGCCCGCAAGGGCCAGCGAAAAGAGAAGCTGAAACAGCAAAATCAGCACGAGAAAAAGGAGCAACATCGCGTCCAACTCACTCTCTGTCCGAAAACTGCGGCTCGCGATTGCCTTCGGCAACGCAAAGAGGGAACCCGCGGCCCGAAGAGCGACCCAAAGGAAGGAAAAGGTCAAAAAAAGAACGGCAGCGCGGTAGCACTGCCGTCTGAGCCGCTCAGACATATTCCGCCTCGCTGCTCGCGCCTTCCGGCTTTCCCTCGCCCATAATGCGGTCAAAGTCCTTCTTCTCCGAAGAGTAACTCGACATACAGCCCATGCCGCAGCTGCCGCAGTTTCCGCTGCAACCGGTGCTGTGCTGATGGCTGCCGTGCTTCAAAATGAAACGGGTTATCAGAACAATCCCTACCAGGATTGCAAGCGCCAACAAGGCGGTATAAGCATTCGGTCCTTCTGTCATAATACACCTCCTGCGCTTTTGCGCCTCTTCATTGTAGTCCCAAAGCCCGATTTTGTCATTACGGATTCTCTCTGCGTATCCGCACCTCCGCTCAACCGCTCTGTGGTATACACATACCTCCCATAGCTCGCCACAGTTGTCGCGTAAAACGAGTCTCGTCGTTTAAGGATTTCGTAACGACTCCTCAATGAATATTCAGAATAGTTTTCGACAAACTTCAAGCATTCAAACGCCTCCCGGTCTATACTAAAATCACAACAAAGAGCAATACAAACAAGCATAAATCAACAATGCATACAAGAAGTACTCTCTCTTGTTTTGAAACCCCACCCTAGTGAAAAAAGCCTCCGGCCGGTAACGGAGGCTTTTTTCATGTCTT
>CAJPKN010000101.1 GCA_905370385.1 Stomatobaculum longum | reverse complement strand
TGCTTTGACAGTATACTGGACTGCCCCGCTCTTGTCAACAAAAATTTGAAAAGAAAAAGGAAATTACGCCGAAGAATTCACAAGCCGAGAAGACGCGGATATCCGCTTCCTTTCCACTTGCTTTCCACGTATTGTTCGATATGCCGTAAAAGGAGCCGCTGTCCTTAGAATCGCCCTATATACGGGTTACGCAGGACACCAAGACGTTAAAAAGCCCCGGGCTTGCCTTTCATGGCAAGTACGGGGCCTCTCTTCGATTCATAACAAAACTCACTTCACAACAAGATTCACAATCTTGTTCGGCACATAGATTTCCTTGACCAGGTTCTTGCCGTCGAGCGCGGCCTGCACCTTCTCATCCGCCTTTGCGAGGGCAAGGGCTTCCTCTTTCTCGCAGTTCGTCGGAATGGTCACAGTCGCTCGGAGCTTACCGTTTACCTGCACGCCGATTTCGATGCTCTCATCCACCGTCTTTGCCTCGTCATGCTCCGGCCAGGAGGCAAGCTGCAGGGAACCCTCTCCGCCCTGTGCCTGATAAATCTCCTCCGCAATGTGCGGCGCGAAGGGATTCAGCAGCTTCACGAAGCTGAGCAACTGCTCTTTTCCGATCTTCTTCTCTCTGCCGACTTCGTTCATGAAGGTCATGAGCGCGGCAATCGCGGTGTTGAACTTCTGCTCCTCAATATCCGAGGAGACCTTCTTGATGGTCTTGTGGAGCGGCGCCTCGAGTGCTTTTACCGTCTCAGGCACCACAATATCCTGCAGGGCGAATACGCGCTCCAGGAAGCGACGGCAACCCTTCACCGAGCTGTCGTTCCACGGTGCCGCGGACGCATAATCACCCATGAAGAGCACATAGACACGCAAGGTATCCGCACCGTACTGCGAAACGATATCAAGCGGATCCACGACATTGCCCTTCGACTTACTCATCTTTTCGCCGTCCGGCCCGAGGATAAGTCCCTGCGCCGAGCGCTTCTTATACGGCTCCGGCGTATTGACTTCGCCGAGATCGTAAAGGAAGTGATGCCAGAAACGGGAGTAAATCAAATGGCGGGTCACGTGCTCCATACCGCCGTTATACCAGTCCACCGGCATCCAGTAGTTGATCTTTTCTCTGTCCGCGAACTTCTCGCTGTTGTGCGGGTCGCAGTAACGAAGGAAGTACCAAGAGGAACCCGCCCACTGCGGCATGGTATCGGTCTCACGCTTAGCCGCGCCGCCGCACTTCGGGCAAGTGCAGTTTACGAAGGAATCCACTTTCGCGAGCGGCGACTGTCCGTCCTCGCCGGGCTTAAAGTTATCCATATCGGGCAGGCGAAGCGGAAGCTCCTCGTAGGGAACCGCGACCACGCCGCAGTTCGGGCAGTGAATCAGCGGAATCGGCTCACCCCAATAGCGCTGGCGGTTAAACGCCCAGTCTTTCATCTTAAACTGAACACCCGCATGTCCTATGCCCTTCTCCCGGAGGAACTCAAGCATGCGCGCAATCGAATCCTTCTTGTTGGTAAATCCGTTCAGGAACTCGGAATTAATCATAACGCCGTCGCCGCTGTACGCCTCTTTCTCGAGATCCCCGCCCTCAATGACCGGGATAATTTCAATATCAAAGCGCTTTGCGAACTCGTAGTCACGCTGGTCGTGCGCCGGAACCGCCATAATGGCACCGGTGCCGTAGCCCATCATGACATAGTCGGAGATGAAAATCGGGATTTCCTTGCCGCTCACCGGGTTTAGCGCGCTGAGGCCCTCGATGCGAACGCCCGTCTTGTCCTTGACAAGCTGGGTGCGCTCAAACTCGGTTTTGTGAGAAGCTTCCTCGCGGTAGGCGAGCACAGCATCCATGTTTCCGATGCGGTCCGCAAGCTTGTCGATGAGCGGATGCTCCGGCGCAATGACCATGAAAGTCACACCGAAAAGTGTGTCGCAGCGCGTTGTATAGACCTCAAGCTCTTCGTTCACATCCTTCAGCGGAAATTTCACGAAAGCACCGGTCGACTTTCCGATCCAGTTGAGCTGCTGCTGCTTAATGTTCTCGGGGTAATCCACCTCGTCGAGTCCCAGAAGCAACTTGTCCGCGTACTCGGTAATCTTTAAGTACCAGACATCCTTTGAAAGCTGCACGACATCCGAGTGACAGATATCGCACTTGCCGCCCTGGCTGTCCTCGTTCGAGAGCACGACCTTACAAGAGGGGCAGTAATTGACCAGGGTCTTATTGCGGAACACGAGTCCCTTCTCAAAGAGCTTCAGGAAGATCCACTGCGTCCACTTGTAGTAATCGTCGCGGGAGGTGTCGATGACACGCGTCCAGTCAAAAGAGAAGCCGACGCGCTTTAACTGCTCCGAGAACTTCTCGATGTTCTTATCCGTGATGTAACGCGGGTGCGTGTTGGTCTTAATCGCATAGTTCTCGGTCGGAAGACCGAAGGCGTCAAATCCGATCGGGAAGAGCACGTTGTAGCCCTGCATTCTCCGCTTTCTCGAAATCACCTCAATGCTCGAGTACGCCTTGATGTGACCCACGTGCATACCTGCACCGCTCGGATAGGGGAACTCCACGAGTCCGTAGAACTTCGGCTTTTCCGAAAAGTCCTTCGCGTGGAAGATGCCCTCTTCTTCCCATTTTGCCTGCCACTTCGGCTCTATCTTTTGAAACGAATAGTCCATCGTCTTACCTCCGTCTTCCATGTCTTTAAACCATAATTCTAAGATTTCCGGTTCTGTTTGTCAAACGCCGCTCAGCTGAAATCAAAGAGCGAGAGCTGGTTCGATTCCGGCAGTTTTCCGAGTATGCCGAGCCGGTCGAGCAGATCGCAGGTAGTCTGTCCGACGCCGCAGCGCGAGCGAAAATCGTCCTTCGAGATAAACTCCCCTTCTGCCGCCGCTCGCACAATCTGCTCCGCAGCGCTCTCCCCGAGTCCGTCGATCGAGGTGAGCGCCGGCATTATCTTGCCGTCCACAATCGTAAACTGGGTTGCGCTGACGCGATAGAGGTCGATCGGGAGGAACGAAAAGCCGCGCGCATACATCTCCTGCGCGATTCTCCCATCCTTAATCATATCCTCTTCCTTCGGAGTCAACGGGTTCGTTCGGTTTCCCTTGTAATTCCGTTTGCCGAGCTCCGCAAGCAGAAACTCAAGCCGCTCCTTGCCCTGACACATGCTCTCGTAACTGAAACCGGTCGCGCGTATCGTAAAGTAGGCTGCATAGTAAGCAAGCGGGTAAAAGATTTTGCAGTAGCCGATGCGCCAGGCCATCATGACATAGGCAGCCGCATGTGCCTTCGGGAACATGTACTTGATTTTTTTGCAGGACCAGATGTACCAGTCCGGCACCTCGTGCTCCCGCATGTGTTCTTCCCACTCCGGCGTGAGTCCCTTGCCTTTGCGGACCGACTCCATGATTTTAAAGCTCTCCTGTGGATCCATGCCCCACTGAATCAGCGAGAGCATGATGTCGTCTCGCGTACAAATAGCGGTCTGAATGGTCGCCGTTCCCTCGGAAATGAGCACCTGTGCATTTCCCTGCCAGACATCGGTGCCGTGTGCAAGCCCCGCAATGCGAACCAGGTCGGAAAAGCCCTTCGGCTTGGCCTCAATGACCATGTTCATCGCGAAATCGGTGCCGAACTCGGGAATGCCGAGCGCGCCGAGCTGACAGCCGAGAATATCCTCCGGCTTGACACCGAGTGCCTCGGTGCTCTGGAAAAGACTCATCACCTCGGGGGAATCGAGCGGTATGTCTTTGACCGGATCGATCTGCGTCAAATCCTGTAGTTTGCGTATCATGGTCGGGTCCTGGTGACCCAGGATATCCAGTTTTAAAAGATTGTGGTCGATTGCGTGATACTCAAAGTGTGTCGTGACGATCGGCGTGTTCATATCGTTCGCCGGGTGTTGCAGGGGCGTAAAGGAGTAAATCGACTCGCCCTTCGGCAAGACGACAATGCCGCCCGGATGCTGTCCCGTGGTGCGCCGCACACCGACACATCCTTGCACAAGGCGGTTAATCTCGCACTTTCGCTTTCTGGTCCCGTGCTCCTCAAAGTAGTTTTTCACATAGCCGAAGGCCGTCTTTTCCGCCAAGGTACCTACGGTGCCCGCGCGGAACGTCTGCCCTTTTCCGAAGATGACCTCCGTATAGGCGTGCGCCGAGCTCTGGTTCTCACCCGAAAAGTTCAGGTCGATATCCGGCTCTTTGTCTCCCTTAAAGCCGAGGAAGGTCTCAAAGGGAATATCAAAGCCGTCTTTTCTCATTTTTGCGCCGCAGTGCGGGCAGACTTGATCCGGCATGTCGCAGCCCGCGGTGCCCGCAAACTGCTTCGGAATTTCCGAGTCGAAGTCCGAGTAGCGGCAATTCGGGCATACATAATGCGGCGGCAGGGGATTCACCTCGGTAATGCCGGCCGTATAGGCGACAAAGGAGGAACCGACCGAGCCGCGGGAGCCCACGAGATAGCCCTCTTCGTTCGAGTGCTTCACGAGTTCGTGGGCGATGATGTACATGACGGCAAACCCGTTCTTAATGATGGAATTCAACTCTTTGTCAAGTCTCTCCTGCACAAGAGCCGGCAGCGGATCCCCGTACTGCGCATGCGCCATGCCGTAGCAGAGCTCCGTCAGTTTTTCATCCGAATGCTCAATGACGGGCGGGCACTTGTCGGGCCGTACCGGGGAGATGCGCTCCACCATGCGTGCGATTTTCTGCGTGTTTTTGATGACGACTTCCTCGCACTTTTCCGCGCCGAGATAGGCAAACTCGCGCAGCATTTCCTCCGTCGTTCGAAAATAGAGCGGCGGCTGCCGATCGGCATCGTCATATTTGTTGCCGAAAAAAATCATGCGACGGTATATCTCATCTTCGGGGTTTAAAAAGTGGACGTCGCAGGTCGCAACGACCGGCTTTTGCAGTGCCTCGCCGATGGACACAATGCGTCGGTTTAAGTTCCTCAAATCCTCTTCGGTATCGGGCGTGTAGCGGTCGCTGTCCAACATGAAAAGATTGTTCGCAATCGGCTGTATCTCCAGATAATCGTAGAAGGAAGCAATGCGGTTAATCTCCTCATCCGAAGCGTCGCGGAGCAAGGCCTGATAGAGTTCGCCCGCCTCGCAGGCGGAGCCGATGATCAAGCCCTCGCGATAACGTTGCAGTTCACTCTTCGGTATTCTGGGGCGCTTATGGTAGTACTTGAGATGGGAGTCCGAGACCAGGCGGTAGAGATTCACACGCCCCAGTTCATTCTTCGCGAGTATAATCACGTGATAGCTGTTCATCTTGCGAATCAGCGCCTCGGAACTGTCCCCGAGTGCCGCCACCTCAGAAAGCGTATGCGCCCCCCGCGCCTTAAGCATCTCTATAAACTTGAGAAAGATACCCGC
>CAJPKN010000100.1 GCA_905370385.1 Stomatobaculum longum | reverse complement strand
GTTTAAATCCACTTTTCCGCGATTTTCTTCCGCGGCAAGCGCTGCGCCTGACGGCTCCGCGTGCATTGCGGCCTCTTCTAAAGTCGGCACGCGTATCATACTCCCGTCTTCCACAATCGCGGCAAGATTGACCGCGTCTTTCGCAGCATCTTCCCGAAAACCGTCGGCGAGCTTCAGCACCTCGTTAAGACGCGTCCCCTTCGCCACCTCGTAGACATCCGGCTTTTGCACCGCGCCGCAAAGATACACGCTCACATATTCCGCGTCGCTCACCGTTTCCGGAGCAACGGACTTTGTTTCCCCCGCTTTTGTCTCTGCGGTACTCTCTTTCCCCCCGCTTTCATCCGCTCCGAGTTTGGCATTTTCCGCATAAGCGGTGCTCACGAGCTCTCCGCGCAGTGCATTGTCATGATTTCGGCTTGCGCGATAAACAAAGAAAAATACCGCAAGGCATAAAAACGCAAGGGGAAGCAAACTAATAGGGTGCTTTTTTATCCATTTTCGTAACACGACAGCCTCCTCTCGGAGCTGCCGAGCCTGCACCTTTATTGTAACCAGTCAGACCGAGAAACTCAAGCTTCGGCACTGATTTTAGAGCCTACGCCGCGCCGCCGCCTGTACCAAATGTTTTGCGAGTACGGAGGTCGTCACCGCCCCGATGCCGCGCGGCACCGGGGTCAGAGCCGCCGCAACATTCTCCAACCCTTCCGGGTTCACGTCTCCGCAAAGATTGCCGTCCTCGTCCGCATTGATTCCGACATCCAGAATCACACAGCCTTCGGATACGTAGTCACGGTTTACAAGCTTCGCCTTGCCCGCAGCCACGGCAAGTATCTCCGCCTTCCGGCACTCTTCTTTCAAGTCACTGGTCTGGGTATGGCAGATGGTCACAGTCGCATTGTCCCGAAGAAGAAGCATGGCAAGTGTACGACCGACCACCAGACTGCGCCCGACCACAACCGCACGCTTTCCGTGCACCGGAATTTCATACGTGCGCAGGGTCTCGATCACAGCCTCGGCCGTACAGGGGGCAAAGCCCTCCTCTTCTCCCGCAAATACGCGGGCTATGTTGACCGGCGAAATCCCATCCAAATCCTTCTCGGGATCGATGCTGCGCTCCGCGCGCTTTACATCCAGCTGTTCCGGCAACGGCTTTAAGAGCAGTACACCGTCAATGCAGGGATCTGCATTGATTTCCCGAAAACGCTGAAAGAAAACCTCAGGCGTCACATCTTCCGGAAACACAAAGGTCTTAACGTCCAGACCGAAATTCTGCATTCGCTTTTTTGCGCCTCTCTCGTACGAAAGCTGCGGTACATTCTCGCCGACTCGCACAATGGCAAGCGTCGGCACATAGCCGTTCAGCGCTTCCAAGGTCTTTTCCGTCTCTGTCCGTATGGCATCCACCACCTGCTGTCCTGTGAGTTCTCTCATACTGCTTATTTCCTCTCTGATTCTGTCAGCTCTGCACAACAATAGATTAGTATACCTTAAAATCCAAAAAATCGAAACCGAAACTGCATTTTACATATTTTAATTATGTCTACTGTATTTATGCAGACTCCTGTTTTTCTTATTCCTTTTTCGCCCGGCACATACGCAACATTTTTACAGGAGCTTAAAATGCTTGTTTTTCTCTTTCGATTCGGATTTATGGCTTGCGTCTTTTTCGAAATCGTTGTACGGTTATAAATCATATAGTGAAACTTATTTTCGCATCGCAAGCACTGTCCGAAAGGGGATTTTCATGGCGAAATTAAAAGAAAAAGTTGTTCTTGCTTATTCCGGAGGCTTGGACACAACGGCGATTATCCCGTGGCTCAAGGAGCATTTTGACTATGAAGTCATTTGCTGCTGTGTCGACTGCGGCCAAGACAGCGAATTGCGCAGTCTCGAGGAGCGCGCAAAACTCGCCGGCGCATCCAAGCTATATCTCCTCGATGAAAAGGATGTATTCGCGGAGGAATATGTTCTGCCGTGTTTGCAGTCCGGGGTGCGCCCGGAGCGAGCCGCTCTGCTCGGCAGCGCGCTTTCGCGTCCGCTGATTGCAAAGAAGTTGGCCGAAATTGCGGTCAAAGAGCACGCTGTGGCGATTTGTCACGGCGCGACGGGAAAGGGCAACGATCAGGTGCGCTTTGAACTCAGCATTAAAGCGCTGGCACCGGAACTCAAGGTCATCGCCCCCTGGCGCATGACCGAGCTTTGGCCTTTCCGTTCGCGTGAAGATGAACTGGCTTATTGTCGCCAAAAGGGCATTGACCTTCCCTTCGACGCAAGTCACTCCTATTCTCATGACAGAAATCTCTGGCACAGTTCCCACGAGGGGCTTGAACTCGAAGATCCGGCGCAAGAACCTATGTTGGAAGAACTCCTCCTACTCGGCGTCTCGCCGAAGCATGCCCCGGATGCCGAGACCTTGCTCCGCATCGGGTTCGAAAAGGGTGTCCCGGTCAGCTTAAACGGCAAGGAACTGAGACTCTCGGAACTCCTCCGCCGCCTGAATGAGCTCGGCGGAAACAATGGCATCGGCATCTACGATCTTGTGGAAGACCGCGTGGTCGGCATGAAAGCCCGCGGCATCTATGAAATCCCCGCGGTCACGATACTGCTGAAGGCACAGAGTTGTCTGGAAGCTTTGGTTCTTGACCGGGAGACACTTGAGACCAAGCGCACACTCAGCGAGAAATTTGCCTCTTTGCTCTACGAGGGCAAGTGGTTTACGCCGCTTCGTGAGGCGCTTCAGGCTTTCTTTGCGAGCACACAGGAACTCCTCACCGGCGAAGTGCGCCTGCGTCTCTATAAGGGCAACCTGATTCACGCGGGCAGCAGTTCCGAATTCTCTCTGTACTCCGAGGAGTTTGCTTCGTTCACAACCGGTGAACTTTATCATCACCGCGATGCCGAGGGCTTTATATCGCTGTACGGCCTTCCCATGCTTCTCCGTGCGCGCATGCAGCAACGCAGCGGCTCGGCGGAATTGCTCGAAATGCCGGAGCTCCTCTCGCTCTCGCAACCGGTCAAGACGACCGTCAGCAAGGTGAAGAAGGCCGACAAAAAGCAGGCGGTTCGCAAAACAAGCGAGAAAAAGAAAACCGCGGACAAAAGCGCGGACAAAAAGAAGAGCGGCAAAAAGGAAGACAGCAAAGCCGAGAGCGGCAAAAAAGAAACCGTGAAAAAAACAGCGGTAAAGAAAGAAGCTACGAAAAAGACAGTTGCCAAAAAGACCGGCAAAAAACTCCCGTAAGAGCAGTGAGTCGGGAAAAGGCGGCGGATTGCGAGATGCAATCCACTGCCTTTTTCTATTGTCGAAAACGATGATTTAGTTTACATATTCAAGTTATGTTTATGCGCCTCATTGCCGGACTCAGAAGGCCAGCAAGAGCACACCGCTCACAATCAAAGCACAGGCAAGTCCCGTTTTCAACGTGAGCCCCTCGTGCAGAAATATCGCCGCAAAAACCAGCGTGAATACCACGGAGAGCTTGTCAATCGGTGCAACTTGGTTAACGCGCCCCAATTTTAAAGCATGATAATAGCAGAGCCACGAAGCTCCGGTGGCCACCCCGGACAAAATGAGAAAGATCCAACTTTTACGAGCGATTGTCGAAATACCCCGCTCTGCCTGTGTGAGAAACACCATCCCCCAAGCCATGACAAGAACCACGGTAGTACGTATGGCTGTGGCGAGGGTTCCGTTCACACTGTCAACACCGACTTTCGCCAGAATTGCCGTCAGTGCGGCAAATACCGCCGATAACAGAGCCAATAAAAACCACATAGCCCCCTCCTCTTCTCAAATTCTGTCTTTTGTCATTTTAACGCGCAGGCCTCGCCAGCGCTCTTTTTTTTTGTTACAATACGACAAAGGAACGCAAGAAGAAGGAGGTACATCAATGGATTACCGCATCGAACATGATTCTATGGGGGAAGTCAAAGTCCCCGCAGACAAGCTCTGGGGCGCGCAGACACAGCGAAGCTTCCAGAACTTTGAAATCGGGGATGAGAAAATTCCCGCCGAAGTTATCACCGCCTTTTCCTATTTGAAGGAAGCGGCCGCTCTCGCAAACTGCCGCCTCGGCGTTTTGGACGAGAAGAAGGCAAAGCTCATTTCCGGTGTCTGCGAAGAGATTCGCGCCGGCAAATTACAGGGCAACTTTCCGCTCGCAGTCTGGCAGACCGGCAGCGGCACCCAATCCAATATGAATGTGAACGAGGTCATTGCAAACCGCGGCAACGAAATTGCGGGCGAGAAGCTGTTGCATCCGAACGATGACTGCAACAAGTCCCAGAGCTCGAACGACACCTTCCCGACCGCGATGCACATCGCAGCGGTACTCACCTTAGAGGAGCAGCTGATTCCCTCGCTTGAGGCTCTGATTCAGTGCTTCCGTGAGCTTGAGACCCGCTATAAGGGCATTGTAAAATCCGGCAGAACCCACCTCCAGGATGCGGTTCCGATTTCCTTCTCCCAGGAAATCAGCGGCTGGCGAAGTTCTCTTGAGACCAATCTCGAGCTGATTCGCGCGAGCATCCCGCCGCTCTCCTCTCTGGCGCTCGGCGGCACCGCTGTCGGCACCGGCTTAAATGCACCGAAGGGCTTTGACACCGAGTCCGCAAAGGCTGTCTCCGAGCTCACCGGCAAGCCCTTCCGCACGGCGGAAAATAAGTACCACGCGCTGACCTCCAAGTCGGAACTGGTCTACTCCCACGGTGCACTGAAGGGACTCGCGGCCGATCTCATGAAGATTGCAAACGACATCCGCTGGCTCTCTTCCGGCCCCCGCTGCGGCCTCGGTGAGATTTTCATTCCGGAAAACGAGCCCGGTTCCTCGATTATGCCCGGTAAGGTGAACCCGACCCAGTGCGAATCCGTTACAATGGTCGCGGTTCAGGTCATGGCAAACGACAGCGCAGTCAGCTTTGCGGCAAGCCAGGGTAATTTTGAGCTGAACGTGTTCATGCCGGTCATGATCTATAACTACCTGCAGTCCGCCCGTCTCCTCGCGGATTCCATGCGCTCCTTCCGCATTCACTGCTGTGAGGGCATCGAGCCGAACCGCGAGAAGATGCGCGAAAACCTGCACCGCTCCCTGATGCTCGTGACCTCCCTGAACCCGTACATCGGCTACGAGAACGCGGCAAAGACCGCGAAGCTCGCATTCAAGGAGAATATCTCCCTGAAAGAAGCCTGCGTAAAGCTCGGCTTCCTCAGCGAAGAGCGCTTTGACGAAGTATTCCAGCCGGAGAAGATGGCGAAGGAAGAGGAATAAACCAACTACAAACAGCGGCCCTGTGCGAATTTGATTGCACAGGGCCGCTGTTTTATTGCTTCTGATTTGTCTATTTGCGCGGAGACAGGACTCGCTCGAGCGAGCAATCCAAGCCAAAAAACTTTAGATCACAGTCACGCGCGAGGAGTTCATTTCGAATCGTGTCCAAAGCTTCGTAAAA
>CAJPKN010000099.1 GCA_905370385.1 Stomatobaculum longum | reverse complement strand
GCGATGACGGCGACATGATGAATCGCCTCTAATTTAAGGCTCATTCGACGGTCACGGACTTTGCGAGATTTCGCGGCTTATCGACATCGAGACTCTTCGAAACCGCGAGGTAGTAGCCGAGAAGCTGAAGCGGAATGACCGCGAGGCTGTCGGCAAAGCGTTCGTCGGTTTTCGGGAGGAAGAAGGCAAAGTTCACCGTGTCTTCAATGTCGTAATTCCCGGAGCTTGTGAGTCCCATGAGGTAGGCGCCGCGGCTCTTCACTTCGATGAGGTTAGACAGCGTCTTCTCGTAGAGCTCGGACTGGGTGAGCACGCCGATTACCAGGGTGCCGTCCTCAATCAGGCTTATGGTACCGTGCTTTAACTCTCCTGCCGCGTAGGCCTCAGAGTGAATGTAGCTGATTTCCTTCATCTTGAGGCTGCCTTCCATGCAGATGGCGTAGTCTATGCCTCTGCCGATAAAGAAGACATCCTTCGCGTTGCTGAACTTTGCGGCGAACCACTGGAGGCGTTCCTTGTCGTCAATGATGCGCTGTACCTTTTCAGGCAGGGCCGCAATCTCGGCGAGCATGCGCTGCTCTTCGCGCTCGTCAATCAGGCCGCGTGCCTTGCCGAGACAGATGGCAAGCATGTAAGTGCCAATCAACTGGGTCGAGTAAGCCTTGGTGGTCGCAACCGAAATCTCCGGGCCCGCATAGGTGTAGAGCACAAAGTCCGCTTCGCGAGCAATGAGGGAGCCGATTACGTTTACGATGGCGAGGGTCTTTAAGCCATGGGCCTTCGCCTCACGCATTGCCGCGAGCGTGTCGGCGGTTTCGCCCGACTGGCTGATTACGACGACCAGATTGTTCGGGTCAATGACCGGGTGTCGGTAGCGATATTCCGAGGCGAACTCAACGCGGACCGGGAGCCTTGCGAGGTCCTCAATCACGTACTGGGCGGTCACGCCGACATGGTAGGCGGAGCCGCAGCCTATGATGGTAATGCCGTTGAAGCCGCGAATCAATTCGTCGCTGAGACCGAGCTTCGCGAGATCCACATGGTAGTCGAGCTTTTCCCCTTCGGTTTCGCCGCATAAGTAGGCGCGGAAGGTATCCGCGATGGCCTTCGGCTGCTCGTGAATCTCCTTCATCATGAAGTGCTCGTAGCCGCCCTTCTCGGCCGCGGACTCATCCCAGTCGATTAACACCGGCGTCTTCTCGACCACATCGCCGTTTAAGTCATAGAAGGTCACGCCCTCCGCGGTGACGCAGCCCATTTCGAGATTGTCGATGTAGCAGACGCGGCGTGTGTACTTTAAGCAGGCGGAGGGATCCGAGGCGATGAAGTTCTCGCCCTCGCCGAGCGCGACAATCAGCGGATTGTCCTTTCTCGCAATGTAAATCTGATTCGGGTAATCCCGGAACATGACGGCGAGCGCATAGCTGCCGCGCACGCGCACCAGAGTCTTTGCGAGCGCGTCGATTGGGCCCACCTTATACTTCTTATAATAGTAGTCAATCAGATTAACGATTGCCTCGGTGTCGGTCTGTGAGTAGAAGCGGTAGTCGTGGCGGGAGAGCTTCTCCCGGATTTCCAGATAATTCTCAAAAATGCCGTTGTGGACTGCGAGCACAGAACCGTCCGTAGAGACATGCGGGTGTGCATTGCTCTCGGAGGGAACGCCGTGCGTTGCCCAGCGGGTGTGCCCGATGCCGCAGCAACCCTCCAGCGCCCGGCCGTTGTCGGTCTTGTCTGCGAGGACGCGCAACCGCCCCTTGGCCTTGACAACAACAGGTTCCCGATCGCCGTCCCGGACGGCAATACCGGCGGAGTCATAGCCTCGGTATTCCAGCTTCTCCAAGCCCTCCAGCAAAATGGGGGCAGCCTGTCGCTTGCCGATGTATCCAACAATTCCGCACATAGAAATCCTCCTTTTTCAATGTGAATATTTTATCACGAATGGGCAAGGGTTTGAACCTATTGAAAAGCTATGTTAAAATAGGCGGAAAAAAACGGAAGAGGAGAGACATGGGAAAGATATTTTGTTTTGGCAGCGACGTGGATACGGATCAGATTATCGCGTCGCAGTACCTCCTGTACCCGAGTGTTGAGGAGATGGCGCCGCACTGCTTTGAGTCCCTGGACGAGAACTTTGCAACTGCGGTGCAGGCGGGTGATTTTGTGGTGGCGCGCGATAATTTCGGCTGCGGCTCTTCGAGAGAGCAGGCTCCGGCTGTCTTAAAGGCGCTCGGTGTGCGGGCTGTCTTTGCAAACAGCTTTGCGCGCATCTTCTTCCGAAATGCGATTAATATCGGACTGCCGGTTATTGTCTGCGAGAATTTGATTGAGCGCGTGAAGCCCGGAGAGGAACTGTCGCTCGACCTCGAGAACGGCACAGTCACGGTGGGCGGACAGAATTACCGCTGCACCAAGCTGCCGCAGAAGATGCAGGAAATTCTGGACCGGGGCGGACTCATTGCGGCGCTGAATCGGGAGGAAGCATAATGGCTATGACTATGGCAGAGAAGATCATTGCGCGCGCTGCGGGAAAGCCGGAGGTGCACGCGGGCGATATCGAGACGGTCACGCTCGACTATATGATGTCAAACGACGGCACAACCCACCTCACCATCGGCATGTACGAAAACTTAAAGCACCCGCGCATTGCGGATAAGGACAAACTGGTCTGGATCGTAGACCACAATGTACCGGCGGATTCGGTGAAGACGGCGGCCTCTCATAAGAAGATGCGCGATTTTGCGCGCGCAAACGGCATTGCCTTCTACGAGGGCGAGGGCGTATGTCATCAGATTATGCTGGAAAAGTACGTGTCCCCGGGGCAGTTTATCTTCGGTGCGGACTCGCACACCTGCGCCTACGGCGCGCTCGGTGCCTTCGGAACGGGCGTGGGCTGCACGGACTATCTCTATGCAATGGTCACGGGACAGAGCTGGGTGCTGGTGCCGAAGACCCTGCGCTTCGAGCTCCGCGGCAAGCTGCGCCCAGGTGTCTACGCGCGCGATCTGATTCTCACCATCATCGGCAAGATAGGCGCAAACGGCGCGAATTATAAGGCCATGGAGTTCGGCGGCGAGGGACTTAGAAGCCTCGGTATTGCGGACCGCGCGGCGCTCTGCAATCTCTGCGTCGAGGCCGGCGCAAAGACCGGTCTCTGCGAGGTGGACGAGATGACTCTCTCCTATTTAAAAGAGCAGGGCAGGGAGCCGCTTGCTGTCTTAAATCCGGATGCGGATGCGGACTACGAAGAAGTGTTTGAAATCGATCTTTCGGAAATTCGCCCGATCGTCGCAAAACCGCATTTCGTTGACAATGTGGTCCCGGCGGAGGAATGCAGCGGAATTCCCATTGACGAGGCCTTCCTCGGCTCCTGCAACAACGGCAGAATCGAGGATCTTCGCGTGGGCGCGGAACTGCTTCGCGGCAGGAAGGTTGCGGACAGCGTGCGCTTTCTCGTGGTGCCGGCGAGCCGCGCGGTCTATGAAGAGGCGCTCCGCGAGGGTCTCCTGAAAATCTTTATGGACGCGGGGGCCATTGTGATGAACCCGAACTGTTCGGTCTGCTGGGGTTCCTGCCAGGGCGTCATCGGTGAGGGCGAGACCCTGATCAGCACGGGTACCAGAAACTTTAAGGGGCGCTCCGGTCACAAGGATTCTTACGTGTACCTTGCGAGTGCGGCGACCGTCACGGCCAGCGCAATCAAGGGTGAAATTTGCACGGCGGATAGCCTGATAAAGTGAGGCGAGAAATGGAAGAATTTCAGGGAAAAGTTTGGAAGCTCGGAGATGATATCGACACCGACATCATACTCCCGACCGAATATCTGGTCTTTCCGACCATTGCGGAGATGAAGCCCTATGCGTTTTCGCCGCTCCGCCCCGAACTGGCGGGCCGGATAGAGCCCGGCGATATCATTGTGGGCGGCGAGAACTTTGGCTGCGGTTCCTCGCGCGAACAGGCACCTGAGGTCGTGAAGGCGCTCGGCGTGCGCGCGGTCATCGCAAAGAGTTTTGCGCGCATCTTCTTTCGGAATGCGATTAACAACGGCCTTCTCTTAATCGAGTGCCGAGAGCTCCCGGATGAAGTGCGCGAGGGAGACACGATTTCGGTGACGGTCGGCGAAAAGATACACGCAAACGGCAAGGACTATAAAATCGCGGCACTGCCCGAGAATCTCATGGAAATCTTGAATGCGGGCGGACTGGTCAAGGCGATGCGGAAGAGAAATGGGCTTAACTGAGATGAAAATGACAATGATTGAAAAGCTGATTGCCGCAAAGGTCGGGCACGCGGTGAAGCCCGGCGACATTGTGACAGTCGGCGCGGACCGCGTGATGCTGGACGACATCATGATGCCCTTCATCGCGGCCAAATTTGAAGAGATGGGCTTTCAAAAGCTCTGGGATCCCGAGAAGGTCGTGATTATCTGCGACCATCTGGTACCGGCAAGTCAGGTTGACGATATCAGAGCCTATAAGCTCTCGAACGAGTTTGCGGCAAAGTACGGCGTCCCGAATTTGCACCGGAGCGACGGCATCTGCCACCAGCTCATGACCGAGGCGGGCTATGTAAAGCCGGGTGACCTGGTCTTCGGAACGGACAGCCATACGACAACCTACGGCTGTGTCGGCGCGTTTTCGACCGGCATCGGCTACACGGAGATGGCGGCGGTGCTCGGCACCGGCGAAATCTGGCTCCGCGTGCCGGAGACCATACGGATTGAGATTAACGGCGAGCTCCCGGCGAATGTGATGTCCAAGGACGTGATACTTCGCATCATCGGCGACCTCACGGCGGCGGGCGCAACCTACCGCGCGCTCGAGTTCACCGGCGACACGGTGGAGGCCATGAGCCTTTCCTCCCGCATGACCATGGCAAATATGGGAATTGAGGCCGGGGCAAAGTGCGCGCTCTTTGCGCCGGATGAGAAGACTGCGGAATATCTCGGCATCGAGCTCACGGACGCAGAGCGTGCCCTGGCGGGCGATGCGGATGCGCCCTGCGAAAAGGTGCTCCGGTACCGCGCCGAGGACTTCGTGCCTGTCATGGCACTGCCCTCGAATGTGGACCATGTCGCAGCAATTCGCGACCTGGAACCCGTGACCATTGACCAGGTATTCCTCGGCTCCTGCACAAACGGACGGCTTGAGGACTTGATGGCGGCCGCGGAGGTGCTGAAGGGCAAGCACATTGCGCCCTTTGTGAAACTCATAGTGACCCCGGCCTCCCGAAAGATATGGGAAGAGGCAGAGGCAAACGGCACGCTGGCAACGCTCTCGGCGGCGGGCGCCATGATTACCCACCCGTCCTGCGGCCTCTGCTGCGGGCGAACCGGCGGCATACTCTCGGACGGGGAGCGCGTAGTCGCGACCAACAACCGCAATTTCCTCGGCAGAATGGGAAGCTCCAAGGTGGAGATTTATCTCGCGTCCCCGAAGAGTGCGGCAGCTTCCGCACTCACGGGCAGACTCACGGAGGCAGCATGTTAAATCAGTTTTCAAGAACCCAGCTCCTGCTCGGTGTTCCGGCCATGGAGAGACTCAAGGCATCCCGCGTCGCGATTTTCGGACTCGGCGGCGTGGGCGGCTATGTCGCGGAGGCGCT
>CAJPKN010000098.1 GCA_905370385.1 Stomatobaculum longum | reverse complement strand
TCCAGTTGCGGTGCCTAACGATAGTCAATGTGTCCAGAATTCTGGGTACATATCAGATGCGGGGGCTGTTTTTGTTGAGCGGATAAATGAAATCCGGATAAAAGGAGTTGCTTCCGCATCAGTCTCATTTTGCTTTGGGGAAAATCGATACCGAAGCAGCAGCCGGTGCGGAGAACCCGCGCAAATAAAAGACAAAAAAACGCCTGTCGCACGCTTTGTGCGACAGGCGTTCTGCCATGGATTTATCTGCTCTGCGTCCAAACACCGCTGTTGTCAACGAAGTAACGGTTGTTGTCAACCCACTGATTGGTCAGCATCTTACCGAGGTTGCTGTTGTTCTCGGTGCTGAGCCAATACCACTTGCCGGTGAAACGGCTCTTCAGCCAGCCGGTCTTCATGTAGCCGGACTTGTTGAAGTAGTACCAGTTGCCGTCAATCTGCTGCCAGTTGTCGGTCGTGTAGGAACGGTCGGCGTTGCAGTACCACCAGCCGACATTGTCCTTCAGCCAAGCGCCCTTGTTGCCGGCATTCGATCCGTTCGGTCCGGTAGAGCTGCCGCCGTTCGAGCCGCCGTTGGTCTTGCCGCCGAGTGCTGCGAGCACATCGTCGTCGACATCGAACTCATCGGACTCGGTCCAATCGCCCTTCGAGCTGTTGCTGTTGCCGACCGCTGCGCGAACCTTGACGGTGTAGCTGCCCTTGCCGTTCTCACGGATCTTGTCGCGGAAATCATAGCTGGTGTTCTTCGTGGTGACGCTTTCCTTGATGGTGTTGTTGCGGTACAGCTTCACCTCGTACTGGGTAGCGTAATCCGCCTCATCCCAGGAGATCACCGGGCTGTCATCGTCGCCCCAGGAGACATCGCCGACTTCCAGCGCGCTCTTATCGGTGGAACCGGTCTTCGGCAGGGTGACCGTTACGGTCATGCTGCTTGCGGTCGAGCTGACCTTGGTGATTGCAGCGCCCTTGCCGGTCTTATCGTTGATCTTGACATTGCCCCTCGGCGTGCCCTTGAAGGTGAAGTCGCTGTCCGGCTTCAGCTTCAGTGTGACCTTCGGCTTCTTGCCGAAATCGGTGTTGGTGACCGAAGTGACGTTCACGTTGTCCACACCGACACTGTCGCTGTCCGCGTCAACCTGGCTCGAATTCATGCCCGGTGCGAGGTCATACTCAAGGTCGATGGTAACATTCTGAACTGCGGTCTTGTTGGTCTTCGCGAATGCCATGCTCGTCATACCGAAAAGCATTGCTGCGGTCAGAACCATAGGTGCCACTTTCTTTAAAAGATTCTTTTGCGTCATATTTGTTTCCTCCGTTCTGCAGGTAATCCTGCTTTGTATTGCTTTTGCTATGCCTATATCCTAAACGATTTCCCTGAGAAAAAATAGTGGATTTCACTTACAGTTCTCTTACTTTCCTGTAAGAAGATAAACACAAAAAATTAACGCATTTTCCTGTAACCTTTTGATAAAAATAGGCACCGCGAAATCGCGATGCCCATTTTTATTGCAGCATATTTAAAAAGCTTACGCAGCCTTCCACTTTCCGTCGTAGTTGACCAGGAAACCGTCCGGCGTCTGCGTGCTGACCAGCATTGCGCCGTCATAGCCCACGTAGTAGTAGACACCCTCTTCGCTTGCGCTCTTAATCCAGGCGTTTGCCCACATTGCGCCGTCGCTGCCGGAGTAGTACCACTTGCCGTTCACTTCGTACCAGCCGGTCGCCTTCTCACCGCTCGGAAGGACATAAGCCCAACCGCCGTTGCCGAGGGTCTCCCAGTGGCCGCTCGGTGCAGCCGGAGCGGAAGCGTTATTCTGTGCGCCGTTGTTCTGCCCCGCATTGTTCAGTGCCGCGTTGTACTGCGCAGCGGGGCTTGTGTTCGCAGCGGAGCTTCCCGCAGCGGTATTCTTCGTGTCGTCGACGGAGCCGCGGTTCTGCTTGATCATCTGGATATCTTCCGAAGTGATGGTTTCGCCGCCGACCGCACTCGCGAAGCGGGTCTGGCCCTTTGCCTTCTTCTTTGCGGTGACCTGCGCGTAGTAGGTACCTGCACCGCGCTTTAAAACTCTGTCGGTGATATCAACCTTTTCGGCCGTGTAGCCCGCGGTCATTGCGGTGCCGAGCTTATGCTTCGGCTTCAGGTCGGAAGAGCTGTAGAGCTGTACCGAATAGCTGGTGCGGCTGTCGCCGACCGACCAGTTGACATAGACGCGGTCGTTCGAGACATCGAAGCTGACGTCGCTGACCGAGTAGTCCTGCGGATCGTCCTCTGCGGTTGCCGCGTGTGCAAACACACTCTGAGAGAGAGTCATTGCAACGCAGAGAAACAGGGCACCGGCCCGCTTCAGTCGTTTCATCATAGTAAAACACCTCCAAATCTTAATATTTTCTGTAAATAGTATAGCACAGCAAGCTTACAAAATCCTTACGACAGAATGACGATTCCCTGTCAGTGACGTAGGTTTTTTTCGTCAGCTTTCGGGAGGGTAAAGAAGAAACGACTGCCGCCCTCGGGGCGTCGCTGCGCTTCCAGGCTTTCGCCGTGCGCGAGCATGACCTCGCGGGCTATGGCGAGGCCGAGTCCCGCGCCCATTTTGTCCTGCCCGCGGGATAAATCTCCCTTAAAGAAGCGGTCAAAGACCCGGGATAAATCGGCCTCGGAGATACCGATGCCGCTGTCGCTCACCGTTACCACCATGCGGCTGCGCCGCTCGCTGCAGGCAATCTCGATCTCGCTGTCTTCCGGCGAGAACTTAATCGCATTGTCGGTGAGATTATAGAGCACCTGCTGAATGCGGGAGGCATCGGCATAGACCGGGCTCTCTTCCTCGGCAAAGAGGAGAGAGATGTGAATGCGCTTTGCCTTGCACTGCATCTCAAAGCTCTCGGCGGTGGAGCGCACCAGTTCGTTCAGGTTAAAGACAGTCTTGTGAAGGGTCTGTCCCATGCCGAGGGAGTTGAGACTCAGCATGTTTTCGGTGAGCTTCGCGAGGCGTTCGGTCTCTGCGATGATGCGGCGCATGTATTTTGCCTGCAGTTCCGGGGGTATGGTGCCGTCCAAGATGGCCTCGGAGAAGCCCTTAATCGAGGTCAAGGGGGAGCGGAAGTCGTGGGACACGTTTGCGATAAAGCGGCGCTCATCGTCCTCGAGACGGGAGAGCTTTTCCGCCATGCTGTCCATGGTCCTCGCAAGATAGCCCATCTCATCCGCGGATGTGACCGGGATGCGATGGCTTAGGTTTCCGTCTGCGAACTGCCTTGCCCCCTCGGTGATGACGGTCAGCGGCCGGTATACGAACACATTGAAGTTAATCAGGAAGGTCAGCGAGAGCAGAAACACAATGCCGTAGCTGATGTAGACCAGATTCATAATCTTGGCGGCATCTTCCTGCACATGGTCCATGAGGAGATGAATCACGACATAGCCGTAGGTTCGGTAGTTTCCGGCAATCGGCGCGGAGACGCTGAGCACGGTGCGCGGGAAGGAACCGAAGTAGGAACCGACCATATAAGAGCGGCTTCCGGTTGCCGTCGGGTCAAAGTCCGGGATGACGCTCCCGTCCCAGCTGTGGGCGGAGTCAAGGACGATGTTGCCGTCTCTGTCCATAATCCAGATTTCCGCCCGCAGGTAAGTTGCGACGGCCTCGAGCTGGGGGTAGGCGCTCTGGAGCGGGAGAGATTTGCCGTCGTAGACGCCCGAATAGGCTGCGGCAATGAGGCTCGCCTCGTCGTAGAGCGTCTGCGCGCGGCTCTTGATTAAATAGTTCTCGGTGAGCCGCGCGGAGAGCGTAGACACGGCAAGGAAGCCGGCCACGCCGAAGAGCAGATAGCCGAGCAGAAATTTGAGGTAGAGGGAACGCTTGAGCCGCTTCATCATGCGCGCAGGTCAAACTTATAGCCGACACCCCAGACCGTGGCGATGGACCAACTCGGCTTATCCTTTAACTTCTCGCGGAGGCGCTTGATGTGCACGTCGACGGTGCGTGTATCGCCCGCGTATTCATAGCCCCAGATATGATCCAGAAGCTGCTCGCGCGTAAAGACCTGGTTCGGGTGGGATACCAGGAAGAAGAGGAGCTCAAGCTCCTTCGGCGGCATCTCGACGGCGCGGCCCTCGTAGCGAACCGCGTAGTTGGTGAGGCTGATTTCCAGGTCCTCACAGCGCACGCTCTCTGTCTCCGCGCGCTCGGGCGGCGTGCTCTCCTGCGGGCGGTAGCGGCGCAGCACGGCGCGAACCCGCGCGACGAGTTCCTTCGGTTCAAAGGGCTTTATGATGTAGTCATCGGCGCCGAGCTCAAGACCCAGTACCTTGTCAAAGACCTCGCCCTTGGCGGAGAGCATGATGACAGGCGTCTGGGAACTCTTTCGAATCTCGCGGCACACCTGATAGCCGTCCACATGGGGCAACATGAGATCCAGCAGCACGAGATCCGGCGCGAGGGTGCGAAACAGAGTCAGGGCCTCGGCGCCGTCTGCGGCGATGTGGGTTTCATAACATTCCTTCTCCAAATAGAGGGAGATGAGCTCTGCGATGTTATCGTCGTCGTCAACAATCAGTATTTTCTGTTTTCCGGCCAAAGGGACTCCTTTCTTAGGTTTAACGGAAGGTCACCACGGTCACGGCCTCGCCGCCGTCGTCAAAGTGGGCATCCTCGCATTTCTTGACATAGGGCTGCTTTTTGAGCCAGGCGAGCAGACCTTTTTTCAGTGCGCCGGTGCCGCGCCCGTGAATCACGCGGACCGAGTTCAGGTGCGCGAGGAGGGCATCGTCCAAGTATTTGTCGAGTTCGCCGAGGGCCTCATCGACCGTCTTTCCGATCAGATTAATCTCGGGGGAGATGTGGGAAGCCTTGCCGAAACTCGGCGCGCCGCCGCTGCGGCTTTGCTTTGCGCCCTTGGACACAGCAGCCTCCTCTTCGATGAGGACCACATCGTCCGCGGAAACCTGGGTGCGGAGCACGCCCATGCGCACAAAGAGGCGGTTGTTCTTATCCGGCAGGGTCGAGACGATGGCCTCGTGGTCCATGCTGAGCACGCGGACCGAGTCGCCGATATGGAGCACTGCGGGCTTTTCCGCCTTCACGGCCTTCTTCTTCGGCGCGGTCTTTTCGACCGACTTTAACTTGTCGCGGAGACCGCTTCTCTCTTTCTCGAGCTCGCGGAGCAGGCCGGAGTCCGCGCTCAGGCGGTTGATGCGGCGTATGCTCTGATCGGCGCTCTCCTTTGCCTCCGATAGGATGCGCTCTGCCTCGGCGCGCGCCTTTTCGAGGATGCGCTCCTTGCGCTCGTCGAGGTTTTGATCCGCCTTTTCGTGCCGGTTTTTTAATTCCTCGATTTCCGCGCGGTAGGCGAGAATTTCCTTACGCTCGGCCTCAATCGTGCGGCGATCCGCCTCGAGGCGGGTCAAGAGATCTTCAAAGGCCGCATCGTTCTGCTCGATGTGATTCTTTGCGTCTTCGATGATGTAGTTCGGAAGCCCGAGTTTTTGAGAAATCGCGAAGGCGTTACTTTTGCCCGGAATGCCGATTAAGAGACGGTAAGTCGGGCGCAGGGTCGCGACATCGAATTCACAGCTTGCGTTTTCGACGCCCTTCGTGGTGAGCGCGT
>CAJPKN010000097.1 GCA_905370385.1 Stomatobaculum longum | reverse complement strand
CCATGGTCTGCTCCATGCGTCCCATGACCCCGGAGCAGGCAGAGAAGGCCTATGAGATCACGGTGAAGATGCCGAATGTCCACGGCGCGCCGGTACAAATCGGCAATCCGGAGAAGATCGGCGTCACGGATTTGATGAAGCCGGATTACGGCGATGCGGTTGAGATTAGCGAGGGCGAGATTCCCGTGTTCTGGCCCTGCGGTGTGACGCCCCAGGCAGCGGTGGAAAATGCAAAGCCCCCGGTGGTCATCACCCATGTGCCCGGCCATATGTTCATTACGGACATTGTCAATGCCGAGCTGAACGATTATCTGGAGCAGCGGAAGAACAAGTAAGAGAAAACGAAAAGCGCCTGTATCAGCGTGAATGTTGATGCGGGCGCTTTTCGTTTGTGTATTGCCGGTTACGCTTCATAGACGATGCTCCTGTGCCCGACTTCAATGACGAGTATAACCAGTTCCCGGTCCTCGATTTCGGCAAGGATGCGATAATTTCCGACTCGATATCTCCATTGACCGCTGCGGTTTGAAGTCAAGCCTTTTCCGTGACGCCGCGGGTTATCGGTATCGACTAAGTTCTTTTCAATCCAGGATTTGATTAAAATAAGGACAGGGCGATCTAATTTTTTGAGTGACTGAATCGCCTTTTTGGTATAGCGTAAGCTGTAGCTCATAGGCCGAGTTCAGCCCAGGTTTCTTCATGCGAGTAGCTTTCCACCTTGCCGCGGGCTTTTGCGGCCTCGTGCGCGGAGAAGACCTGTAAATCGTACTCATCCTCCAATTTGGACAACATGGTACGACGAATGAGCTCGGATAAACTGATTTGATTTAACTTGGCAAAGTCTTGAAAGAGTTTTAACTCTTCTTCGCTGACGCGCAAACTGATTGTTGACATAAGAATGTCCTCCTGTAATACGATTGTATTAACGGTGTTCGACTTTGTCAAGCAAGCGCAAAAAGAGAGTCGACAGCTTGCTGCCGACTCTCTTTTCGGAAGGATTTTACTTCAGCATGTTGTTGAGGAACCAGATGTGCTTGTCGTAGCCCGTCACGTGATCCTCCATGAGGTTCGTTAAGACAAAGCAATCTTCCTTGTCTGCTTCCTTGCGGATGGTCAGAGCAAGGTCGCGCATGTGCTCGACATACTCCTTCGCGTACTTGATTGCCTCAACCGGGGTGTACTCCTTGTAGCCGAGCTCCTGAATGTCCGTGTTCTCCAAATACTCCTTTGCGGAAGCGAGGACCGGAAGGCCGAGCTGCTTCTGAAGCTCCGCAACCTCGTCCAGCTTTTCGAAGCTGTCGTTGTAGAGTGCCTCAAGGTACTCGTGAACTGCCTTAAAGGTGAGGCCGGTCACGTTCCAGTGCAGGTTGTGCAGCTTAATGTTTCCTATCATCAGATTGGAGAGATAGCGATCCAAATTCTTCATAATGAAAGACCTCCTTAAAAAAAAGATAGTTGTTACTAATTAGCAATATATAACTTAAGGGCGGAAATGCAAGCAAAATACGAGAGGCGTGTGTGAATTTTCTGTGAATCTTGCGCGGCAGGCAAAACGCCTTGCGAAAAGCGTTGTTTCATCGCAAAATATCCTGGAAGAAACAGAAAGTAGAGGGTTGCGATTTGAGAGGAAATACCGTAAAGGGAATTTGTTTCATTGTGCTCGCCGCGGCGGGCTTTTCGCTGATGGCGGTTTTTGTGCGCCTCGCCGGGCCGTTGCCGGTCATGCAAAAGGTGTTCTTTCGGAATCTGGTTGCGGCGGCGGTCGCTTTCCTGATGTTACGGCGTTCCGGGGAACCCTTCCGAATCGGCAAGGGCAACCGGACGGCGGTCTTCTTGCGCTCACTGATTGGGATGCTCGGGGTCATTGCGAATTTTTGGGCCATCGACCACCTGCCGATTGCGGATTCAACCATGCTCAATAAGATGTCGCCGTTTTTTGCAATCCTGATGTCACTCTTTATTCTGGGGGAGCGTCCGGTCAAGCGGGATTGGCTCTGCCTCCTGGTCGCTTTGAGCGGTGCAGCACTGGTCATTAAGCCGGGGCTCGGACTCACTTCGCTTCCCGCGCTTGTGGGGCTGTTCGGCGGCTTTTGTGCGGGTACTGCCTACACCTTTGTGCGAAAGGCCGGACAGGGCGGCGTGAAGGGAGCGGTAATCATCCTCTGCTTCTCCCTCTTCTCCTGCATTACGGTGTTGCCCTTCTTCCTCCTGCAGTACGAGCCCATGAATGCGCGACAGCTTTGCTTTTTGCTGCTCTCGGGCTGTGCCGGAGCGCTGGGCCAGCTCGGCATTACGATGGCCTATACCTATGCGCCCGCAAAGGAAATCTCGGTTTACGACTACATTCAGGTGGTCTTTGCGGCCCTGCTAGGATTCCTGCTCTTTGAGGAACTTCCGGACGCATTCAGTGTGCTCGGCTATGCGCTGATTATCGGCACCGCAATTTACCGCTTTCTTGCAAGCAAAAAGACCGCCTAAATCAGGCGGTCTCCGTGAGAAATTCATCGATTAAGTAGCTGCGGAGGCGCTCAAAGAGCTCGGGGGCCTTGCCGCCGACGGGCTTGCCGTCTATCATCTCCGCGCGTATGCAGAGATTCGAGGAACTGGTGACAATGACCTCATCCGCATCGAAGAGCTCGGTTAGCGTAAATGCGGTCTCATCCGTCGGAACGGAGAGCGCCGCGCAGGCGCGGAGCAGGTGGGCGCGGGCAATGCCGCCGAGAATCAGGTTATCCGCCGGGTGGGTCTTTAAGACGCCGTCCTTTAGGATGTGCACATTGGAGTGCGCGCACTCGGTCACAAGTTCGCCCGGGCGGTAAAGGACGGCCTCATCGGCACCCGCATCCTTTGCCTTCTGGGAGGCAATGACCGAGGGAATCAGGTTCAGAGTCTTGATATTACAGTGCAGGAAACGTGTGTCCTCGAGGGTAATCAGCGAGACCGGTTCCTTGCCGTCCGAAATGCGGTTCGGACTGAGAGAAACCCAGAGCTTTCCGGGGACCCCGTGCTCGTAACAGTGGGAGCGCTTTTGGACGGTCGGGTTGCCGCGGGTCACCTGGTAGTAGACAAAGAGTTCGTCGTCATCCATCTCAGTGAGCAGACGCTGCAAGAGTGCCTTCAGCTCTTCCTTCGTGAGCGGCATGGTGATATCGAGCAGCGCCGCACTGCGGAAGAAGCGGTCCACATGTTCATCCAGCGCAAAAATGACCCCGTGTCTCGCGGGACCCGCGTCGTAGACGCCGTCGCCGAACCAGGAGGCGCGATCGCACATGGGAATTTGCATCTCTGTGAGAGGACCGAATTTGCCGTCGTAGTAGCCGAGTTCTTTCATAGTTTCCCTCCTAAATGATACAAAATGCCGACCAATTCAGATGCTTTTATTTTAACACAGAGCGGCGCAAAGTAGGATAGAAGTCGATAAAAAGGCGACAAGAAATGCGCCGCGTGTTACACTGAGGGGAACATCGCTTGGGCAGAAAGGAGGCCGGATAGAATGAGACGGGCAATGCGAGTCGAGCGAAAAACAGAGGTGCGAAACGGCATCAAACGGGGTTTCTTTGCGCTGTTTGCAATTATCGTGGAACTCGTATGGGTCTACATAGTACTCCGCAATCTGACGGGAGACTACCCCTGGATTCCGCTCCTGATCCACGGGATCGCCCTTATTCTGGTGCTCGGTATTTACGGGCGACACATCAACTCGGCTATGAAAATGCCCTGGATTCTTTTGATTGCAGGGGCTCCCTTTCTCGGCGTACCGCTGTATCTTTTGATCGGTTTTAACGGCGCGACCCGGCGCATGCGTCGGCGCTACGAAATCATAGACGAGCATCTGTTCCCGGCCATGCCGCAACAGGGCGGTATTCTGGAAGAGTTGGAGAGCGTGGACTACGGTGTCGCAAACCAGTTCCGCTATCTCTCCGACCGGCTCGGTTACCCGGTTTACCGCGACACCGATATCTGTTTTTATCCGACCGCGGAAGAGGCTTTTGAGGCGCAACTCGAGGCGCTTAAAAAGGCAGAGCGCTTTATCTTCATGGAGTATCATGCCATCGAGGAAAAGACGGCATTCGAGCGCCTTTTTGAAGTACTTTCCGAGCGTGCCGCGGCGGGCATTGAGGTGCGGCTCTTTTACGACGACATCGGCAGCATTTGGTTTATCGATCACGATTTCATACGCCGCATGGAGGCGGCGGGAATACAGACGCGCGTGTTTAATCCGATGACACCCCTCTTCAACGCCTTTCTGGATCACCGGGACCACAGGAAAATAACGGTGATCGACGGCAAGGTGGGCTTTACCGGCGGCTACAATCTGGCGGAGGAGTACTTTAACATCACCCATCCCTACGGCCACTGGTTTGACACCGGCATACGCCTGACGGGAGAGGCGGTGCGCAGCCTGACCGGCATCTTCCTTGAGAACTGGAATGCGATTCGGGGAGAACGGCAAGATGTCGAAAACTTAGAATGTTATCTAAGCCTTCCGTCCTACTGCGCGGCGGAGCCCGGCTACTGCCAGCCCTACGCGGATTCGCCGCTCGACGGGGAGCAGGTGGGCGAAAACGTTTACATGAATCTCGTAAACCACGCGAAGCGTTATGTCTACTTTATGACGCCCTATCTCATCATCACGGATGAAATGAGCCAGGCCTTTTGCCTTGCCGCAAAGCGCGGGGTGGATGTGCGCATCATAACGCCCGGCATCCCGGATAAGAAGATGGTCTATCAGGCGACGCGCTCCTATTACAATGTGCTGACGCGTGCGGGCGTGCGGATTTACGAGTACACACCGGGTTTCATGCACGCGAAGCAATGTGTCGCGGACGATGAACTTGCGGCTTGCGGCACCATTAACCTTGATTTTCGCTCGCTCTATCATCACTTTGAGAACGGCGTGCTCTTTTACCGCTACCGCGCGATTGCGAAAATGAAAGAATGCTTTCTTGACACCTTTCCGCAGTGCCGCGAGGTCACGGAGCAGTACCTCTACGGAAGAACCTTATTTCAGCGCGCAGAGCACTGCCTGCTTCGCTTAATTTCCCCAATGTTATGAGGAGGTCATCATGACAGAACAGGTATCAGAGGCCGTCACCACGCAGGTGGCGGAGAAAATCACATTTTTACAGTGGTTTTGGCAGAATGTGCTCTGGAAGCCCGGAACCGGCGCGGCGCTCTGGGGACTCTTGGTCCGCCTGCTGTTTGCGCTGTTGGTCTGGAAACTGGGCACCGTAATCATTCGAAAGATCACACGACTTGCGGAAAAGCCGGGTGTCAAGGTTCCCATGGACAAGACCATGCAGCGTTTCATGCTGAATCTCTTAAAGGCGCTGCTCTACGGCTTACTTGTGATTGCCGTGGTCGCGATTGTCGGCGTCCCCATGGCCTCGGTCACTGCGGTTATCGCGTCTACGGGTGTGACCTTGGGCCTTGCAATGCAGGGTTCTCTCTCGAACCTTGCGGGCGGCATTATGCTGACCCTTGCACGCCCCTTCCGAATCGGCGATTACATTGAGACGGGATCCGTCGGCGGCACAGTCGGGGAAATCAGTCTCTTCTACACGGTGCTCATCAGCGTCGACAACAAGAAGATTACGGTGCCGAACGGCAGTCTCATGAACGCGAACATCAC
>CAJPKN010000096.1 GCA_905370385.1 Stomatobaculum longum | reverse complement strand
GGCGGTATACCGCCCGCTGATCGGCGAAGACGGGAAGAGTCAAATTAAGGATGCCGTGCTGCAGTTTGTGCTCGGCGTGACGAGCGCGCTTCCGGAAAGCAGTCTCCCGGAATTTGCCTTTGCCGGAAAGTCGAATGTGGGCAAATCGAGCCTCTTAAACGCGCTTGTAAACCGCAAGGCGCTCGCGCGGACTTCGTCGCAACCCGGTAAGACCCAGACCATCAATTTTTATCGCGTGAACGGCGCGGTGTATTTTGTGGACCTCCCGGGCTACGGCTATGCGAGCGCGAGCGAGGCGGTCAAGGCAAGTTGGGGTAAGATGATAGAGCGCTATCTCCATGAGGACAAGCAGCTCCGCGCGGTCTTCCTGCTCCTGGACCTTCGCCATGCGCCTTCGGAAAACGATATTCTGATGTACAACTGGATACTGGAGCAGGGACTGCCTGCCGTGCTGGTGGGAACCAAGGCGGATAAGTTAAAGCGGAGTCAGCTGGAGAAGCAGAAAAAGCTGCTCCGCGAGAGCCTCGGCGCAACAAAAGAGACGCCGCTCATCCTCTTCTCCTCGGTCACGAAACAGGGAAGAGAGGACTTGCTGCGTCTGGTCGCGGAGATGGCGGGGGAGGTTTCAGTCCCGCGGGAGTAATTCGTTGAAGAGCAGGCGGTACACGCGCTCCGGGTGCAGGGGGAAATTTCGGCAGATTTCGGCGGCCTGTGCTTCCTCGGGAACGCTGAGCTCCAGAGAGAGGAGGGCGGTACTGCCCTCGCTGAGTTCACAGCGGACACGGTACTCCTTGGTCTCGGTCAGGCGGTATTCCGCGCGCACGCTGCGTTCGTTTTCGATGCGCAGCATATTGTCCGAGAGAAAACGGTCCATATCGTCGCAGATTTCCCGGGAGAGGCGCTTTCCGAAAAAGGAGAGGGTCTCAAGTCCCTCGGGTGAGGCTGTGTAGCGGCTTCCGTACGCCGTGCTGTTTGCCAGAACGAGTCCGGCCTCGCAGAGCTCCGCGAGCGCCTGCCGCAGGGTGAAATAGCTCGTGTATTCGCGCGACAGAAAAAATTCGGTGATGCGGTGCTCCGCGAGCGCGGTGTTCACCTGCTTCAACAGATACAGTATCATGAGTTTATAAAGTGTCATGGGTTCGGACAGCATGCGTACCTCCAATCCCGGCAAGTATAGCAAGCTTTGCAAGCAAGGGGAAGTGTGTTAAAATATCTTGCGGTAATATGGAGGCACAGAGGAAGGCGATGAGAGAGAGGATCAACCGACTTGCGCGGGGCGTACTGAACTCAGAAGTGCCTGTGCTTTCCGTGCGTCCGGAGAACTTACGTCTCTCTGTGCGGCGCGGGGAGATGCTCAGCGCGGAGTTTCATGCGGACAGCGAAAATGGGATACAGCTGAAGGGACTTGCGTACTCGGATGACATTCGCGTTCGGGTGCTGACTGAAAGTTTTGGCGGCGTCAGAAATCGAATTCGTCTCACGGCGGACGCTCGCTACCTGGAAGTGGGAGATGAAATCGCCGGTCACATTTTACTTGTGACGGACGGCGGTGAGAAAAAAATAGAATATTGCTTCACTGTGACAGACGGACAGGGCACGGAGCTTCTGGAGCGTCTAAAGAGCACAGAGGATTTTGCAAAAGTTGCGAAGACAGACCGCGAGGCGGCGCTTCGCATTTTTGCGTACCGGGAATTCCGGAGTGCGCCCTTCCTTCGGGATGCGGAGCGGAGCGCGCTCTACCGCGCATTTTCAAAGAGCAGCGACACGGCGCGCGGCATGGACGGTTTTCTCGCGGCACTCGGAGAAAGACCGGGAGAAAGTTTCCGGGCAACGGCGGAGAGCGAACTCTTGCCGCGCACCGCGCGGAGCGGAAAGGTCTTTCTGGAGAGCGGGGAAGCCCTGCTCTTGCCGATTGCGGTCGAGGCGCGGGGAGACTTTCTCCGCTTGAGTCAGCGCAGTATTGCGCCGGAGAAAGTGCTCGGAGAGCGCTTTCCGTATCTTTTTGACATTGACAGAAATGCCCTGCACGAGGGTAAGAATATCGGCGAACTGGTCTTTACGAGCGGGGATATTTGCCGCACGGTACGCCTCACGCTGGTTGCGGGCGCACAGGAGCGCAGAAGCGCGGCGGGACAGAACCGTGCGAACGAGCCGCGGGAGGGCAGACATATGCTGCGCTATCGGAGCGCCTATGCCCTCTTCCTGCTCAGCGGAAAACGTGAGCAGCTCGGAGAGGCGGAGGCAGCGCTCCGGGAAGCCGAGCGCGACAAAGAAGTAGATGCCCAGCGGGCGGCGCTGCTCTCGGCGGAACTTTTGGCGGCGCGCGGCAATACGACCCGGGCGCAGCAGTATCTTGCGCTCTTGGACGGAAGTTTCTCGGGAAGCGTGAGTCACAGCGCGGAGCGGCAGAAGCTTGTGCTCGCGGACAGTCTGCGCAGCCTCCTCTCCGGAGACGAGCAGCGAAAACTGCGTGCGACCGAGCGCCTGGAGCGCGAGCTCACGCGGGATGGCGATGCGGAACTCTTGCCGCTCCTGCTGCTCCTTGACCCGAGCTATCCGGAAGTTCGCGCCGCAAAGTGGGATAAGCTTTTAAAACTCTGTTATCGCAAAGGCAGCCGCAGCATTTATCTCTATGCCTTGCTCGCGAAGAGCCTCCGCGAGCACAAGGAGCCTTTGACGGCGCTCGGACCGGATACCTTTGCGGCCCTTCGCTTTTTACTCCGCGAACAGGCCATGACCAAGCCGCTTGCGCGGCGGGTGGCTGCGCTTGCAACCGAAACGGACAGCTGGGACCGGGGGGCGATGCGTGTGCTTCGCGCGGTCTATGAGAAATTGCCGCAGCAGGAACTCTTGGAAGTTTTTGTGCGCGGTGCGCTGCGCCGCGGCGCGCGTGACCGCGAGGCCTATCGCTGGTACCGCGAGGCTGTGCGCTTAGACCTCCGCATTGCGGGACTCTACGAGGCCCTCCTTGAGAGTATGCCGGAGGATGAGGCCGAGCCGCTTCCGCGGGAACTGCTCTTATACTTCCTCTTCGACAATACGCTCGAAGAAGAAAGTTTAACCAAGCTCTACAAGAAGGTCTGCGAGAACCGGGAGAACGAACCCGGCATTTGGCGCGAGTACCGCCGGGAAATCGAGGACTTCGGCTTAAAGCGCCTGCTTTCGGGCAAGGTGAGCCGCAGCCTTGCGGAAATCTACCGCGCCCTGCTCTGGCCCGGCATGATAGACAAGCGCCTTGCGGCGGAACTGCCGCGCATTCTGCTCACCCACTATGTCGCGGACGAGCGGGCCGAGGCGCACCGTCTGATTGCGGTCTATCCGGAATTAGAAAAAGAGGAGCAGGTCGATTTCCTGCGGGGAGAGGCCTATATTCCGCTCTATTCGCAGCGGGTCATACTGCTCACGGAAGACAGCGCGGGCAACCGGCGCGCGCCGAAGGCGTTGAAGCGGGAGGCGCTGTTTGACCTGCCCGAGTATCTGGAACAATGCGAGTTGCTTCAGCCGGAACAGCCTGCGGTACTGCTCAGAAGGCTGGAAGAACTCTTAAAGCGTGCCCGAGAGGGCGCGGAAAATTTGGACGATGAGGCTGTGAGGAGCCTGCGCTACGGTCTGGAGGAGATGCCGCTCGCGGAGAGTTGTAAGCGCGAGATACGCGCCGCCCTCCTCGCGAACAAGTCGCGCTGCGAGGCGTATTTACAGAGCAGCGACAAGGCACTCTTTACGGAGGCGGAGCGCGCCGAGATTTTTGCGCTGCTCGTGCAGCGCGAGAAGTGGCAGGAAGCCTATGAGCTCGTGCAGGAGTACCTGCCGCGCAAACTGGATCCCGAGGCCTTACGGCAGCTGCTCACCCAGCTCCTTCGAAGCAAGAAGGCGGTCGCGGACGAATGCTTCACCAAGCTTGCGCTTGCGGTTTTTCGGAGCGGAAAGGCCGGCCCCGAGTTATTGAATTATCTGGCGGCGCATTATAACGGCGGCAGCGCGGAGATGCGCGAACTGCTCCACGCAGTCGAAGAGCAGGGGGCGGAGGCCGGAGATTTGCCGGCGCGTCTTTTGGCGGAGCAGCTCTTCCTCGGAGACCGCAGCGAACTTTGCTGGATCTTTGCCTGCTGCGAAAAGCAGGGCGCGGTGCAGCGTGAACTTGCGGAGGCTTATTTTACGGTCTGCGCGGGCGAATACGTGCTCTCGGATGTGCCGATCACGGCAGATCAGGCGCGGGCCATGGAGGACTATGCGGAGCAGATGCCGAAGCTCCCGGAACTCTATGCCTATGCACTGCTCAAGTATTATGTGTCGCTTGAGAGCCTCGGAAGCAGGGAGAAGAAATTCGCCGAGCGCTTTTTACAGTCGCTTTCCGAGCAGGATATTTTCTTGCCGGAGGCGAAGAAACTGTCCGGCAGCGTGAACTTGCCGAACAGCCTCTCGGAGCGCGCCGTTTTCAGCTTCCGCGGAGAAGAGGGCAAGCGCTACCTCATCGAGTCGCGGGTTTTGCCCGGGGAAGAGAACTTTCGCCGCGCAGACTGCAAAAAGCTTTTTGGGCGCATTTATCAACGGAGTACGGTGCTCTTTTCCGGTGAGACGGAAGAGTACCGCGTGACAGAGGCGGAGAGCGGAGAAGTGGTACAGCGCGCGGTGCTCCGGGAGAGTGCGGCGCGCACGGCGCAGGGCAGCGGTTATGCGCGCCTCAACCGGATGGGAATGATGCTGGACGGTGAGGAAGAAGGTCTTGCGGCGGAAATTTCGGCTTATGCCGCGGCGCGAGAGGCGCGGAGCGAACTCTTTGCTTTCGACGCGGAAAATACGGTTTTGACAGGAGCACAGAGAGGAGCGGATGGCAATGCAATATCTGGGGATTGATCTCTCAAACAGCGAAAGCACGCTCCTGTTTTCTTCGGGAGAGCGTGAGCGCACGCTCTCCCTTGCCACAGCCATCTTCCGCGAACAGGAGAAGGAGCGCTGGTACGTCGGCACCGAGGCTTGCGAAAAAGCGCTCGCGGGGCCGGGGAGCATGACGGAGAATTTGCTTGCCGGAAGTGAGCGCGGGGGCAGCATCCTGGTCGAAGGGACAGAGTACCGTGCGATCGAACTGCTGGCGCGCTTTTTAAAGCTCGCGAAGCGGGAGCTGCTCGGGGAAGAGAAGGAAGAGGCAACGTACACGGTACTGGTGTTGCCGGAATATCGCCTTTCTTTCGTGCGGGAATTGCGCACGCTCTTGCCGCAGTACGATTTTCCGGCGGATACGTTCCGTATCATCAGCCGGGAGGAGAGTTTCCTTCACTTTTTACGCGGCGAGCCCGCACTGCTCGAAGCGGGCGAGGTGGGGCTCTACGCCCTCGAGGAGAAGTCGTTTGCGTTTTACGCCGGCAGAAGCAAAAAAGAAAAAAATAAAGACGTCTTGCTTGCGGAGACACAGAACATGCGAGAGGCCTTTACCCTGAAGATGTTGAACAACACACAGGGAGAGAATTATGCGGATCATTTGCTCGCGGCCAATGCGGAGAAGGTTTTGAGAAACCGCCACTTTGCGAGTGTCATTCTGACCGGTCCGGGCTTTAACCGCATGGATTGGTCGTCGAGCTTTCAGCGTTCGGTCTGTAAGGGACAGAGAAAGCTCTATCAGGACAAGACCGTCTTTGCACAGGGAGGGCTTCTGGCCGGCCGCGCCGCAGTCGAAAAGCGCGAATTGCCGCGCCTTGTCTGCAAGGGGCG
>CAJPKN010000095.1 GCA_905370385.1 Stomatobaculum longum | reverse complement strand
CTCACGGAGCGGGGCATCGATCTCAGCAACCGTGTCTTTGCGGATTTCTATCAGGTTTTGCCGCGGAATCAGGCGCTGTTTCCGGAGGATCCCCGCAACTTATTCTGAGAGCGGCAGGGTAGTCGTGAAACAGGTGCCGTGTTCGGCGGAGCTCTCGACGCGAATATCGCCGCCGTGAGCATGCGCTATGGTCTTTGCGATGGAGAGACCGAGATCGTAACCGCCCTGCGCACGGGCGCGCGATTTGTCCACGCGATAAAAACGATCGAAGAGATGGGGGAGCGCATCCTGCGGGATGACTTCCCCCTCGTTATGTACGGAGAGCAGGGTCTGCTTTTTCTGCCGGGCGAGCCGTACGGTGACCACGCTGCCGGATTTCGCGTACTTGAGCGCGTTGTCGATCAAAATAGCGAGGAGCTGGGTGAGAGCCTGGGCATCGCCCTTTACATAGAGCTCGGCTTCGAGTTTGGTCTCAAGGGTAAGCCCGCGCTCAAAGGCGAGCGCGGTAAAGGGGAGTGCCGCGGCCTCGGTGAGCTGCGAGAGCGAGAGGCGCTCTATTTTCGGTGAGAGGCGCTTGGAATCTGCCTTTGCGAGGAAGAGCAGGCGTTCGGTGAGCTCCTGCATGCGGCGCGCCTCGGTCTCGGTATTTTGTATCCAGAGCATTTCCTCTTGAATCGTGGCTGCGGGGCGGGATTTTAAAATCGAGAGGTTCGCGAGTATCACCGTGAGCGGGGTTTTCAGCTCATGCGAGGCATCCTGTACAAAGCGCTGCTGTTCGGAAAAGGCGTGCTCGACCGGGCGTAAGCTCATGCGTGCCAGAAAGAAGCTGAGCCCGAAGATGAGGAAGCCGGCGAGCAGGAAGATGCCGCCGAGCTGCAGGGCAAAGCGGAGCAGTGAGGCGTTCAGCTTGTCGAGCGAGGTGACGAGGAAAACGCGCTTTCCGGTCTGTCTCCCCTGCAAGTAATAATAGGAAGAAAAGGCAGGGGTCAGGCTTTCGTTTTCTCCCGGGCGCTCGGGCGGTCCTTTTTTCTCCGAACCGGTATCGCTGTCCGCGATACGTTGCAGCAAGCTTTGTAGACGGGCGGTATCCGCGTCGCTTAAGTTTAGATCGTAGCTTCTGGAGACGGTATAAGAGTCGCTGCTACTGTCTCTCGAAAAAACAACATAGGGGTAGTATGCCGTGGCTGCTTGCGCGCCGTCCGGCGGCGGTCCGATTTCATCCGACGAGCTGCTTGCCTCGCTCTCATGCTCGGAAAAGAAGCTCGCAAAGCGGAGCTCCGCAGCGAGATAACGGCCTGCCTCCTTCATGGAGCGGGCACGGGCATTCAAAAAGAGTGCGGTCAGGATGCCGAGGAGCAGTATCAGCACAAAGAAGAGGTTTGTCGCGATGATGCGGCGCTGTAAGAGGCGGAGCGGCTTCATAGCGCTTCCTCTTCGAGCAGCAGATAGCCCTGGCGGCGTATGGCCTGAATCCTCACCGAAGACTGCAAAAAGCCCAGCTTTTTCCGGAGGAAGGAGACATAGGCCTCTACATTGTTTTCGACCGCATCGCTCTCATCGCCCCAGAGTTTCCGAAGTATGGTCTCCTTGCTTAGAATCACGCCCTTATTCGCAATCAAGAGTTTCAGGAGTTCCGCCTCCTTATAGGCGAGGCGAACGCTTTGCCCCTTGGCGTTCAGTTCGTTCGTCGCAAGCGAGAGGCAGAGGTCGCCGAAGCGGAGCTCATCCAAGAGAACCTCGCCTTGGCGGCGGGAGAGGGCGCGGACCCGCGCAAGGAGTTCTTCCGGGACAAAGGGCTTGGTCATATAGTCATCCGCTCCTTGGTCGAGACCCTCGATTTTATCGCGTATCTCATCCCGCGCGGTCAGCATGAGAACGGGAGTCTTCTTCCCGGCGCGCCTAAGGGCGTGAACCACGGCAAAGCCGTCCATTTTGGGCAGCATCACATCGAGGACTATGACATCGTAGTCTTTTTGCAGGGCGGCATAGAGTCCGTCCTCGCCGTTGTCCGCGTGATCCGCGAGGTATTTTTCGGCGTGAAACAGTTCAATGAGTGCCGCTGCGAGGCGGTCCTCATCTTCCACCAGTAATATCGTCATGGAAACCTCCGCTTCCTTATAATTTGTGTTTTCTAAATGGTATCATAGTTTTCTCGAATGAGGTGTGAAATGAAACAGAGAAACAAGACCGGGTTCCTTCCGCTTTTCTTACTCACGGCGCTCTCCTCAGCTCTCCTTACGGCTTGTGCGACGAAACCGCAGTCTAAGGACGAGACAGCGCCCGCAATCGCTTCGGATGCGAGCTTGGGAACCGCTTCGAACGCAGCGGACGAGGCCGCTGTGGTGAAGATTACGCTGCGAGGCGAGCGGGCAAAAATCGAAGGGCGCGGCGCGGCGGTCGAGAAGGGCGTGCTTGTAATCCACGAGGGCGGAAGCTACCGCTTGGAGGGGGAGAGTCACATTCCGATCGAAGTGCGTGCGGCCAATGTCTCCGTGCTGCTGTATCTCAACGGGGTAAAGATTCACACTCGCGGAAAAAATGCGATTCGCGCGGTGCAGCGCGGGGAACTCGGTCTGATTTTCGAGGGTGAGAAGGCAAACGAAATCGTGACCGACGGCAGAACCGATAAGAAGGGAGAGGCGCTCGAACCGGATAACATTCGAGCGGCCGTTTATTCCAAGGGAAATTTATATCTCGCCGGCAGCGGCAGCACGGTCATCACGGCGGCGGATCAGGGCTTCGTTGCGAAGGAGGAGCTTTTGGTCACGGAGGGCGCCTATGATATCGAGACCGAGGACGATATTTTCCGCGGCAAGGAGAGCGTCGATTTGCAGGGCGGCGTGGTTCGCGCGAGTGCGCGCGGCGAAAAGGGCAAGGGTGTCAGCTCGGACGGCGCGGTGACCCTTTCGGGCGGTTCCTATGTCTTTGCCTACACGAGCGAGGGCATAGAGGGGAAGACCATAGAGATGAGCGGCGGTAGCTTTGACATCAGCGCGGACGATGACGGCATGAACGCGCGGGAGCACTACGACAAGGCGCAGACCGAGACCAAGAAGAAGGAGGCGAATCCGGAAGTTTGGGTTCATATCTCGGGCGGAGAGCTCCACGTGACCGCGGGCGGCGACGGCATCGACTCGAACGGCGATTTGATTTTCAGCGGCGGTATGAGTTTTGTGAACGGCTCGGACAACGGCAAGGACGCAGCGCTCGACTGGAACGGCAGTTGCCGCGTGGACGGCGGGGTCCTGATTGCCTCGGGCATGAAGGCGCGGGCGGAGAAGATTTCGGCAGATTCCGCGCAGCCCTTCTTCGAGTGGGAGCTGAATAGCGAGCACCCGCAGCAAGAGCAGATTTCCGTGCAGCGGGGTGACGGAAGCGTCCTTTACTGGGAACTCCCGCGCAGTGCCTACGACTATGTGCAGATTTCTTGTCCGGAGCTCGCGGAAGAGAATACGCTTCACGGGGTCGCCGGAAACGAGAGCATAGCTCTGCGCTGACAAGAAAAAGACCACACCAAGGGCTTTGCTTTTTGGTGTGGTCTTTCGTTTTAAGTGATCTCATCCTTTCGGGATGACTTTTTCTTGCCGATTTGACGGCTTTTTGAATTTAGGTTAGGATAGTAGCATAACGCTTATGTAGACCGAAGGAGGACTTGTGCGGGAGTTTCGTACCATAGAGCTCAGGGAAGCGCTGAGTTTACGGAAGATAGCGGACAGCGGACAGTGCTTTCGCCCCGGTGAAATCGGGGACGGTGTGTTCCGCTTTATCTCGGGGAACGAGGTGCTGGAGTTAAGACAGCGCGGCGACTGCGCCGTGGAAGTCTCCTGCGATGCGGAATCCTGGGATAAGGTATGGCGCCCCTACTTTGACCTGGAGCGCGACTACAGCGCCATACAGCGCGATATCTTCGAGAGCGGAGATACCTTGCTCGCCGAGGCGACGGTTCACGGCGACGGCATACGGGTGCTCCGGCAGGAGCCCTTTGAGATGCTGGTTTCCTTTGTGCTCTCGCAGCGAAAATCCATTCCGGCCATACGGACTGCGGTTCGCATGCTGGCCGAGACCTACGGTGAGGCGACAAAGGCACCTTCCGGAGAGACGGTCTTTCTCTTTCCGAAGCCGGAGGCGCTTGCCGGAAGCTCGGAGCAAAGCCTGCGTGATTTGGGGCTCGGCTACCGCGCGCCCTATGTGCTGGATGCCGCACGCCGCGTGGCGGACGGGAAGCTTGATCTCGACGCCCTTCGCGATCGGTCGGATGAGGAACTCTTTGCGGAACTACAGGGCGTACACGGCGTCGGGAAGAAGGTCGCGAACTGCGTGATGCTCTTTGGCTACGGCAGAACGGAGCGCGTGCCCTCGGACGTCTGGATGCAGCGCATTGTGAGCGAGGGCTATCAGGGTGTGGACCCCTTGGTCGCCCGGAAGCACGCGGGTATTTTACAGCAATACCTATTCTATTATGCGCTCACTCACAAGGAACGCTTTACACCCCGTAAGGAGCGGGGACAAGAAAAGTAAGAAAAGGAGAAACAAATCATGCGACACGAACTGAAACGAAAACAGACGGTGGAGACAGACTGTACCAAGCGGATCCGAGTGGAAAAACTCAACCTGCCCGCGCTGCGGAAGCTCTTTGAAACGAGAATGCAGGAAGATTTTCCGGAGGTAGAATTAAAGCCCTTCCCGAAGATGCGGGAACTCTACGAGACGGGGCATTATCTGCCGCTCGCGATCCGCGACAACAGCAAGAATCAAGACCTTCTCGCCTATGCGCTCTTTGCGCGGGAAAAGGCGGAGGAGGGACACCACTATCTGCTCGACTACTTTGCCGTCAAGGAATCGGAGCGCGGCAGCGGAATCGGGACCGACTTTTTGCGGGAGATGGAGGCACACATCGACGATGCCGAGACCATACTCGGTGAGATTGAAGATCCGGATCACGCCGCGGATGATGAAGAGGAGGCCGTGCGCCTTCGCCGTCGCGCATTTTATCTAAGGAACGGCGTCCGTGAGACCCGCGTGCGCGCGGAGGTCTGCGGCATGAGCTACCGCATCCTCGAGGCAGGCGGCGCTACGTCGCACTCCGCCGCGGAAATTCGGCACATTTTGGATCGCTTTTATCGCCGCTTCTTCCCCGAGAAGATGTATCGCGAGGAAGTGAACGTTCACATCGCCTGAGAAAACAATGAATATCACAACTTTTTTGATTGTATGCCCGCTGGTTTTTCTGGCGGGCTTTGTAGACGCCATCGGCGGCGGGGGCGGTCTGATTTCCCTGCCCGCCTACCTCTTTGCGGGAATACCGGTGCACACGGCCATCGGCACCAATAAGTTTTCGGCGGTCTTCGGGACCACGCTCGCGACCGGACGCTTTGCGAAGCAGGGCATGATTGAAAAGCGCCTTGCGCTTCCCGCGGTCGCGGCGGCCTTTGTGGGCGCTTCGATCGGTGCGCGGCTCTCGCTCCGCATGCCGGAGCGGATGACTTTGATTATCCTCCTTTGCATCCTGCCCTTTGTCGCCTTTCTGGTTCTGAACAAGAATCTGCTTCGCGACCGAAGCCCGGAGGAAGAACAAATCACGGGGCGTACCTATGTGACCGCGGCGGCCTCGGCCTTCCTGGTCGGCATTTACGACGGACTCTACGGGCCGGGCACAGGCACCTTTTTGATTGTGCTCTTAAACGTCTGGTCGCGCCTCGGTTTAAAAAGCGCGAACGGGCAGGCAAAGGCCATTAACTTGGCGACCAATCTGAGCTCGCTCATTGTCTTTCTGATGCACGGCACTGTCTTAATCCCGCTCGGCCTGAGCGCTGCGGTCTGCAATATGATAGGTGCCTACCTCGGCGCGGGGCTTGCGCTGAAGCAGGGAAGCAAGGCCATACGCCCTGTCCT
>CAJPKN010000094.1 GCA_905370385.1 Stomatobaculum longum | reverse complement strand
CGGAGTGACTCTGCAGGGCTGCGACCAAAGCGTGACCAATCTCATGGTAGGCAACGGTCGCCTTTTCCTTGTCGGTCAGCACTGCGTTTTTCTTCTGGTAGCCCGCGATGACGGTCTCCACGCTCTCTTCGAGGTCCTGCTGATTTGCAACCTTGCGGCCGCTTCGGACCGCGCGGAGCGCTGCCTCGTTGATGATGTTTGCGAGCTCGGCACCGGATGCACCGGAGGCCATGCGCGCAATCGTGTGGAAGTTTACATTGTCCGCGAGGCGCACCTTCTTTGCGTGCACCTTGAGTATTTCTTCTCTGCCCTTTAAATCCGGGAGTTCCACAGGAATACGGCGGTCAAAGCGGCCGGGGCGAAGGAGTGCCGGGTCCAGAGATTCGGGGCGATTGGTCGCCGCAAGTATGATGACGCCCGAGTTTCCCTCGAAGCCGTCCATCTCGGTGAGCAGCTGGTTCAGGGTCTGCTCGCGCTCGTCGTTTCCGCCGAAGGAGCCCGCGGAACGCTTTCCGCCGATGGCATCGATCTCGTCGATAAAGACAATGCAGGGGGATTTCGCCTTGGCCTGCTGGAAGAGGTCGCGCACCTTTGAGGCGCCCATGCCCACAAACATCTCGACAAATTCCGAACCGGAAATCGAGAAGAAGGGGACATTGGACTCTCCGGCGACCGCCTTTGCGAGCAGGGTCTTACCTGTTCCGGGCGGTCCCACAAGCAGGATACCCTTCGGCATCTGCGCGCCGATTGCGGTGTATTGGCTCGGATCTTTTAAGTACTGCACAATCTCTTGCAGACTTTCTTTTGCTTCATCCTCGCCTGCCACATCGTGGAAGTGGATGCCGTCCGTGGACTGCACATACTCCTTTACGTTGCTCTTGCCGAAGTTGCCGAAGGGGCTGCCGCCGCCGAGACCTCCGCTCATTTTGGAAGTGAGGGAACCGAGTTGACGGCTTAGAAACTGCCAGAAGATTATCATGATGACAATCGGGATTACCCAGTTGTAGAGCAGCTTCTCCATGGGCGTCTGCACGTGAACAATGTCGGTACGGAAGTCTGCGCCCGCGTTGTAAAGACGCTGGGTGAGATCCGGGTCCGTCATGACGCCGGTCTTATAGATGGCGTTCTGTCCCTTCTCGGTGAAGATAATTTGATTCGAATCGACCTGAACTTTATCGATTTTCTGTTGGGAGGTCAGGTCCATGAAGACATTGTAAGAAACTTCTTTGATCCTTGCGTTTTGCAACTGCGGCACAATGACCGCATTCAAGAACAGAGTGATCAGAAGAATCACAAAGTACAGATTGGGAATCAGCAGTTTGGGCTGCTTGGGATCCTTGTGCTCCTGCATAACGTTCTCCTTTGCTGTGATATGTTATACAGTTTGTAGCACAATCGAAGAGGATAAGCAAGGGAGCGTGTGAAAAGTTTATCAAAAGATTAGAAATGGACGCGCATGGTGCAGCGATAGAGGAAGGATAGAGCAAAAACGGCGGGAGATGAGAAAAATGAGAGAAAGAATAAAGCAAGGCAGAAGAAAAGAAATAAGGAAAAAGAAAGGCAGAGAGAATAGGACAGAAACATCGTTGCGCGGAAAGGATACGGGAAAGCAATGCGGCAGTGGCAAGAAGACGAGAAAGAAGGTGCGCAGAGAGAAGGAGCAAAAGACGATATAAAGAGATGAAATAGGAGAAGAGACAAGAGAAGATAGCGAGAGCGGGAGACAAAGAATAGGTCTTTGGCGAGAAAGCGAATTTTCACAGCATAAAAAAAACTCTGCCGATTATCGGCAGAGTTTTCATCGTGGGACCGAGGAGGCTCGAACTCCTGACCTTTCGCGTGTGAGGCGAACGCTCATCCCAGCTGAGCTACGATCCCGCAAAGCACTAGTACATAATAGCATATCGGATGAAAATTGCAAGTGTTTTTTGGGAGTAGACACAATCGGAAAAACTTATGAAAGCAGGCTCTTAAGGTCTTCGTAGAAAGTCGGCGCGGAAATATTCACACAGTCGGGATCGGAAATACGCACTTCCCCGTCGGTCACGAGGGAGAGAATCGCAAAGCTCATTGCGATTCGGTGATCCGAATAGCTCTCGACCGCCCCGCCGTGAAGCGCGGCGCCGCCGTCGATGATGAGGCCGTCTTCCGTTTCCGCAACCTGAGCGCCGAGGCGGCTCAGGCCCTCTGCCATGGTGCGGATGCGGTTGGATTCCTTTACTTTCAGTTCCGCCGCATCGCGTATCACGGTGCGCCCCTCGGCGACAGCGGCTGCCGCCGCAAGTACTGGGAGTTCATCGATTAAGCGCGGAATCAGCGCGCCGCCGATTTCGGTGCCGTGAAGCGGCGCGTAGCGCACCAAAAGATCCGCCGCCGGTTCACTGTCCTCGTTCCTAACTTCCAGAACTTCAATCTTGGCGCCCATTGCGCGGAGTGCGGAAATCACACCGTCTCTTGTCGGGTTGATGCCTACATTTCGGAGCACCACTTCACTGCCCGGCACAATACTCGCACCGACCAGGAAAAAGGCAGCGGAACTGATATCGCCCGGCACGGAAATCTCAGTGCCGTAGAGATTTTGGGTCTCGGTGACCGTGACGGAGGGACGGTCCTCGAAGTTGCCGGTTAAGACCTTTGCACCGAAGCTGCGAAGCATGCGTTCGGTATGGTCGCGGGAAAGTGCGGGTTCGGTGACCGTGGTCTGCCCCGAGGCATAGAGACCTGCAAGCAGGACAGCGGATTTTACCTGGGCAGAGGCAATCGGGGAATTAAAATGGATGCCGTAGAGCTGCTTGCCGTGAATAGAGAGGGGGGCACAGTCGTTTCCGGAGACACTGGTGATATCTGCCCCCATCGCGCGAAGCGGTATCATGATGCGCTTCATCGGGCGGCGCTGAATCGAAGCGTCTCCGCTCAGCACGGAGTTAAAGTGTTGCGCGGCCAGAACGCCGCTTAAGAGCCGCGTCGTGGTGCCGCTGTTGCCGCAGTCAAGTATCCCGGCGGGGGCTGTTAATCCTCTTAGGCCACGACCGAAAACTTTTACCGAGCTGCCGTTCTGTTCAATCTGAACGCCCATACTGCGGAAGCAGCGTATGGTGGAGAGGCAGTCTTCTCCGGGCAAAAAGCCCTCAATCTCTGTGGTGCCGGTCGCAAGAGAGCCGAGCATTACGGCGCGGTGAGAAATGGATTTATCGCCGGAAACGGTGAGCGTGCCGCGGAGCGGCTTGAAAGCAGGGTAATTCATGAATCGTCCTTTCTTATTCCTTACGAACAAATAACAAACTGTCTCAGCGGTTCATTTCAAGTTCAAAGCCGTAGCCGCACAAAAGCGCCGCGGCTTTCTGACAACTTTCGGCATCGTAGAATTCAATGCGCAAAGCGCCGTCTCCGCTCTCACGGTTGTGGTTGATGCCGATGTTCTTTACGTTCACGCTGCCTGCCGCAAGAATTGCGGCAATGACGGAAATGGCACCGGGCTTATCCGAGACGTGCACCGAGAAGGAGTACTGCGCACTGAGGAGCCCGGCGGCATCGCTGAACTGGTCACGAAATTTGCCGGATTTTAAGAAGAGTTCATGGATGTCTTGCATATTGTCCGCTTCCAAAGAGCTGCGTATCTCCGTGAGGGAGTTGATATAGAGATTCAATACCGTGAGCACGGCCTCCCGATTCGAGGAGAAAATCTGCTGCCACATGATGGGTGAGGAGCTTGCAATCCGCGTGATATCTTTGAAGCCGCCCGCGGCGAGGGAGCGCATGGTATGCGCCTCGTTGTCCGTGTCCTTCACGAGGTTCACAAGCGCAGCCGCAATGAGATGGGGGAGATGAGAAATGGTCGCAACCGCGCGGTCGTGGGTCGCCGCATCGATCACATAAGGGTTTGCAAGCATGGTGCGGACCAGGGCGTCCATGCGCGACAGCATTTCGGGCTTCGTGTCTACGGTCGGGCAGAGCAGATAGAAGATGTTTTCGAGAAGCAGAGCATCAGCGTAGGTATAACCGCTCTTCTCGGAACCTGCCATCGGGTGACCGCCCACAAACTGCGCACCGAGTCCGAGGCGAAGCACCTCTTGCTCTATGCTCTGTTTGCTGCTGCCCACATCGGTGATCAGGGTGTCCGGCGTCAAAACATCGCGGAGTGACGCGAGGTAGCTGCCGTTTGTCTCAACCGGAGCGCAAAGAAATACAACATCGCAATCTGCAAGGCAGGGTTCCGCGCCTGAGAGGATACGGTCCACCGTGCCGTCGGCACGTGCCTCCTCCAACATCTCCCGCGAAGGCATGTAGGCATAAATCTGACAGCCGGGCTCCCATGCTTTCAGTGCCTTTGCAATGGAACCGCCGATGAGTCCGAGACCGATGAAACCGTAAGTCATAAGCATCCTCCTGAGAATTCTTATATTCTATCGGCTCCGACTAGGCCTGTCAACAAAGCTGAATTTGTGCGCTATGCTGTAAATGCCTTGCAATTTTAGGCTGAAATTAGTAGAATAATTGGAGATAAAAGCTCGGCTCGAACAGCTGTTATCGGGATATCAACGAATAGGAGGAGCTGTTTACAATGAAAGTTTACGAGACTTCACAGATTCGAAACGTCGTGCTCATGGGACACGGAGGTGCCGGAAAAACGACGCTTGCAGAGGCTTGTGCCTTTGTCGGCGGTGCGGTGAAAAAGATGGGCAGTGTTCCGCAGGGTTCAACGCTCAGCGACTATGATAAGGAAGAGCAGCGCCGCGGCTTCTCCATCAGCACAGCGCTCATTCCGGTCGAATATACGGATCAGGACGCAGAGCCGGTTAAGATCAATTTCCTTGATACCCCGGGGTATTTCGATTTTGTCGGTGAGGTGGAGGAGGCGGTCGCAGCGGCGGATGCAGCCGTGATTGTCATTAACTGCAAGGCGGGCGTGGAGCCCGGCACCATCAAAGCTTGGGAACTTTGCGAGAAACTCCGCCTGCCGCGTATCTTCTTTGTGACCAATATGGACGATGACAAGGCGAGCTATCGCGAACTCCTGTTGAGACTGGAGTCCCGCTTCGGTAAGCGCGTTGCACCGCTGCATCTTCCCATTCGTGAGAACGAGAAGTTTGTCGGCTTTGTCAACGTCGTCAAGATGAAGGGACGCCGCTTTGCGACGAACAGCGCGGAGTATACGGATTCGGATATCCCGGATTACTCCGAACACAACTTAAAGATTGCGCGCGAAGCTTTGCTCGAGGCAGTCGCGGAGTCCAGCGAAGAGTTCATGGAGCGCTATTTCTCGGGCGAGAGCTTTACCGAGGAGGAGATTTACAGCGCACTTCGCGAGCAGGTTGCGACCGGTGATATGGCGCCGGTCATGATGGGTTCCGGCGTGAATGCGCAGGGCGCAAACGCGCTGATGAATGCCATTGTCCGCTACTTCCCCTCGCCCGAGAGAGCGGCACGGGACAGCGGCGTGGATTTGACGACCGGTGAGCACTTTGTTGCCAACTATAAGCCGGACGTGAACCTCTCGATGAAGGTCTTTAAGACCATCGCGGATCCGTTTATCGGCAAGTACAGCTTGGTAAAGGTCTTGACCGGCGTGCTCCGCGCGGACAGCGAGCTCTTCAACACGGCGAAGGAAGTCGAGGAGAAGAGCGGCAAGATTTATGTGCTCCGCGGCAAGGAGGCAATCGAGGTCTCCGAACTTCGCCCGGGCGATATCGGTGCAATGGCAAAGCTGAACGAGACTGAGACCGGCGATACGCTTGCGCGGAAGCAGGCACCGATACTCTACAACGCACCGCAGATTTCGAAGCCCTACACCTATAAGGCTTATGTTGCTAAGAACAAAGGCGATGAGGACCGCATTGCGTCCGGGCTCGCGAAGCTCATGGAAGAGGACCGCACGCTCCGCGCCGAGGTCGACGCCGAGAACCGCCAGTCCCTGCTCTACGGCATCGGCGACCAGCAGCTTGACATTGTCGTGAGCAAGCTCGCAAGTCGTTATAAGGCGGAGATAGTCCTTGAGAA
>CAJPKN010000093.1 GCA_905370385.1 Stomatobaculum longum | reverse complement strand
GGCTACATCCGCATTCTCCAGTTTGATACGATTACGGCCGAGCAGTTTGAGAAAGCGGTCGAGGATCTCCAAAAGAAGGGCATGAAGCGTCTGGTCATTGACCTCCGCAACAACCCGGGCGGCGTGATGGATTCCTGCGTCAAGATGCTCGACTACATGCTTCCGGACGGCCTTCTGGTCTACACGGCGGGACGCGACGGCGTGGGAGAGAAGTACTATTCGACCGACGGACACGAGGTCAATGTGCCGACCGTCATTCTGATTAACAGCGGCTCGGCGAGCTGCTCGGAAATCTTTGCCGGTGCCTACCGCGACTTTGGCCGCGCAAAGCTGGTCGGAACCACGAGCTACGGCAAGGGCATAGTCCAGTTTGTGATGCCGCTCGGCGACGGCTCGGCGGTGAAGCTCACCACGCAGCACTATTACACCCCGAACGGTTACGATCTCCACGGCAAGGGCGTTGCGCCGGATGTCGAGGTGAAGTCCGAAGAGGGCGATGTCTTGGACGGCGACAAGGATGCGCAGTTAAGTCGTGCGCTGGAAGTCCTGCAAGAAGAATAAAGAATCGAGGCAGACCGACAGGAAAGCAAGTGTCGGCTGCCTCTTTTTTTGGGAATGAATGCATATATATAAATTCTATTTGATTATTATTGCAAAATTCGCTTGCGTTTTTGCGTCGATGAAGTATAATGAGCAAAAGAAAACAACGATTCCATCGGGGAGGGGATTGAAATGAAGATGAAAAAATTTGCAGTGGCAGCGGCGATCGCAATGATGGGAATGAGCTTGATGGCCTGCGGCGGTAAGAAGACGGCCGAGAGCGCTGCGGAGAGCAAGGCAGAGGGCGCGGCAAGCGTAAAGACCGTGAGCGCGGGTAAGCTCATCATGGCGACCAACGCGGAGTTCCCGCCCTATGAGTATCACGAGGGCAATGAGATCAAGGGCATTGATGTCGAGATTTGCCGGGCGGTTGCCGAGAAGCTCGGCTTGGAGCTTCAGATTGAGGATGTCGCCTTTGACGCCATCATTCCGGAAGTAGCCTCCGGCAAGGCAGACCTTGCCGCGGCCGGCATGACCGTGACCGAGGATCGGAAGCAGAACATGGACTTTTCGGATACCTATGCGACTTCGATTCAGCTGATTCTCGTGCAGGAGAATTCGAGCATCGCGGGGAAGGAGGATCTCAGCGGCAAGAAGATTGGTGTGCAGCAGGGCACGACCAGCGATCTCTTCAGCACCGAGGACTTCGGAGAGGACTCGGTTGTCCGCTACTCGAAGAGCATGGAGGCCGTACAGGCGCTCATCCAGGGAAAGATTGATGCCGTCATCGTGGACAGCCAGACCGCAAAGGAGTTTGTGAACGAGGTAAAGGGCATCAAGGCACTGGATTCGAGCTACTCGGACGAAGCTTATGCAATCGGCGTGAAGAAGGGAAATACGGAGCTCTTGAATGCGGTCAACGCGGCGCTTGCGGAACTCAAGTCCGAGGGCAAGCTCGATGAGATTGTGACCAAGTACACCAAGGCAGAGTGAGGAGAGGCATGTTTCAAGGCTTTGCGGACGAATTCTATCGGAATTTTATTTTCGAGCAGCGTTGGCGCTATTTGAGCAACGGCCTCCTGCTCACCCTGGAGATTACCTTCTTTGCGGTGCTCCTCGGTGTGCTGCTCGGCTTCTCGGTGGCACTGGTGCGCGAAGCGCACCGCAGCACAGGGAAGTTCAGGCTGCTCAGCGCTATCGGCGGGGTCTATCTGACCGTGATACGCGGGACCCCGGTGGTCGTGCAGCTCATCTTGATTTACTTCGGCGTTTTTGCGTCGGTTCGTATTCCGCCGATACTGGTGGCAATCGTCGCATTCGGCATCAACTCGGGGGCCTACCAGGCGGAGATCTTCCGAAGCGGCATCGAGGCAGTGCCGCGCGGTCAGTTTGAGGCGGGACGCAGCCTCGGTTTCAGCTATTGGCAGACCATGCGGCGCATCGTCATGCCGCAGGCAATGAAAAATGTGATTCCGACGCTGGCGAATGAGTTTATTGTTCTCTTAAAGGAGACCTCGGTCGCGGGTTATGTCGCACTGAACGACCTCACGAAGGGCGGCGACATCATCCGCAGCCGCACGTATTCACCCTACCTGCCTATGCTGGCGGTGGCGCTGATTTATCTCTGCCTCGTGATGATATTCTCCGCAGGTGTCAAGTATCTGGAGAGGAGTTTAAAGACCGGTGAGCGCTAAGGCATTGATACAGGTAAAAGATCTACGGAAGCAATTCGGGAAACAGGAGGTCTTAAGGGGAATCACAACGGATATCAAGGCGGGCGAGGTGGTCTGCGTGATCGGCCCTTCGGGCTCCGGGAAGTCAACCTTTCTCCGCTGCCTAAACCGCCTCGAAGAGGCCTCCTCGGGGAGTATCTTCTTTGAGGGGGAGGATCTCTGCGACAATAAGACCGATATAGACCGCGTGCGGCAGCGCATGGGCATGGTATTTCAGCAGTTTAATCTCTTTCCGCATATGAATATTCTAAAGAACCTGACCATCGGCCCCATAGAGCTTCAAAAGCGGAGCCGGGAGGAGGCAGAGGCCTATGCGATGGAACTGCTTCATAAGGTAGGGCTTGCCGAACGGGCGAACGCCTATCCGCAGCAGCTCTCGGGCGGACAGCAGCAGCGCATCGCGATTGTGCGGGCGCTCTGCATGAAGCCGGATGTGATGCTTTTTGACGAGCCTACCTCGGCGCTCGACCCGGAGATGGTCGGTGAAGTGCTGAATGTGATGAAGGACCTCGCCGCGCAGAAGATGACCATGGTCGTTGTGACCCACGAGATGGGCTTTGCGCGCGAAGTTGCTTCCCGCGTCATGTTCCTTGCGGACGGTTACTTCCTCGAAGAAGGAAGCCCCGCGGAACTCTTCGGAAACCCGAAAAACGAGAGATTGCAGAGCTTTTTGAGCAAGGTATTATAGAGCGCGGCGGGATACGCGCTGTGAAAAAGAGGAAGCAGGCCTTTTCGGCTTATGCTTCCTCTTTTTGCTTTTGCTTGACGCGAGGGTGGGAAGGGTCTATGATACTTTTAGGAATGATTCTTATTTTGCATTTGGCATTTGGCATCTGTAAGGAGGTACCGTGATGAGAGAATATAAAAACCTGATTATCGGCTTCGGCAAGGCGGGCAAGACGCTCGCGGGCTATCTCGCAAAGCAGGGCGAGAAGACCGCTCTGGTGGAAGAGAATCCCCTTCGCTACGGCGGCACCTGCATCAATGTGGCTTGCATCCCCTCGAAGTCTCTGGAGCACAGCGCAGCGCTCTCGGCGACCTTCGGCGGCAGCTTGGAGGAGAAGAAGGAGCGCTACCGGGCGGCAATTGCGGAGAAGCAGCGCCTCACGGGCTTCCTCCGTCAAAAGAACTATGAGAAAATCGCATCGACCGGTGCGGAAATCATTGATGCGCGCGCGGTCTTTCTGGATCAGCACCACGTAAAGCTTCAGTTCCCGGACGGTCGCGTGGATGAGGCAAAGGCAGAGCGCATCTTCATCAACACCGGTGCGGTCACGGTGATTCCGCCGATTGCGGGCATCGAAAACAATCCGAAGGTATTCACGAGCGAGAGCATGATGGAGCTCAGCGAACTTCCGGAGAAGCTGGTCATCATCGGCGGCGGCTACATCGGCCTCGAGTTCGCTTCTTACTACAATAACTTCGGCTCTAAGGTCACGGTCATTCAGGACATCGAGCAGTTCATCCCGCGTGAAGATAAGGAGATGGCGGCACTCATCGAGAAGACTCTCGTTGAGAGCGGCATCGAGATTATCAAGGGCGCGAAGGTCGAGGAGATTCAGGGCGGCATCGTGCGCTTTACCGTGGGCGGCAAGGCAGAAGAGAAAACGGGAGACGCAGTACTCCTTGCGACCGGCAGAAAGCCGAACAGCGCTAATCTCGGTCTCGAGCATGCGGGTGTCGAAGTTACGGCGCGCGGCGGCATCGTGACCGATGCGCAGTGCCGCACCAAAGTGCCGCATATCTTCGCAATGGGCGATGTGCGCGGTGAGCTCCAGTTTACCTACATCTCCCTCGATGACTTCCGCATTGTCCGCGATGCCCTGAAGGGCAAGGGACGCAGCACCGAGAATCGCGGTGCGGTGCCCTACGCGGTCTTCCTGACTCCGCCCTTTGCGAGAGTCGGCTTAAGCGAGGAGGAGGCGGTCGCAGCCGGAAAGAAGTTTAAGAAGACCTTGCTTCCGACCGCGGCAATCCCGAAGGCACAGGTGCTCCGTGAGACCCGCGGCGCGCTGAAGGTGCTGGTGGAAGAGGGCACGGGCCTCATTCTCGGCGCACACCTCTTCTGCCCGGAGTCCCCGGAGATGATTAACCTCGTGAAGCGCGCTATGGACAGCAAGATTCCCGCTTCCGAGCTCGCGGAGCAGATTTATACGCACCCCACAATGACCGAGGCATTTAACGACTTGTTCGCATAAACAAATGTTCTCTTTTCCCTTGCCGTGGGACGGTTCTGCCGCTATACTGAATATGTGATTTGTATTTTGCGCCTCTGCCAAGGGAAGAGGCGCTTTGTTTGTACCTGCGACAGGCGATAGAGGAAGAAATGGCAAAACAATATATTAAAATACGGGGCGCGGCGGAGCACAACTTAAAACACGTGGACATCAACATCCCGCGGAATGAGTTGGTGGTTCTGACCGGCCTCTCGGGCTCGGGAAAGTCGAGCCTCGCGTTTGATACCATCTATGCCGAGGGACAGCGGCGATACATGGAATCGCTTTCGAGTTATGCGAGACAGTTCCTCGGTCAGATGGAGAAGCCGGAGGTGGAGAGCATAGAAGGGCTCTCCCCCGCGATTTCCATTGACCAAAAGAGCACCAACCGGAACCCGCGTTCCACCGTGGGCACCGTGACCGAGATTTACGACTACCTGCGTCTCTTATACGCGCGCATCGGCATCCCGCACTGCCCGAACTGCGGGCGTGAGGTGCAGCGACAGACCATAGACCAGATGGTGGATCAGCTGCTCGCCCTGCCGGAAAAGACCCGTGTTCAGCTTCTTGCACCCGTGGTGCGGGGCAAGAAAGGCAGACACGAGAAGGTGCTTGAAAAGGCAAAGCGGAGCGGTTATGTGCGCGTCCGCGTGGACGGCAACCAGTACGAGCTGAGCGAAGAAATCGTGCTGGATAAGAACATCAAGCATAACATCGAGATTGTTGTGGACCGCATTTCGATTCGCGCGGGCATTCAAAAGCGCCTCACCGACTCGCTCGAGGCGGCGCTCGCGCTTGCGGACGGCATTGCCGAGGCAGAGATTGTGGACGGCGAGACTCTGCGCTTTTCGCAGAACTTTGCCTGCCCGGACTGCGGTATCTCCATCGAAGAGGTGGAGCCGAGAAGTTTTTCCTTCAATAACCCCTTCGGCGCTTGCCCGGAGTGTGCGGGACTCGGCTACAAGATGGAGTTCGACCCGAGCCTCATGATTCCGGACGAGAGCCTCTCGCTGAATCAGGGCGCGATTACAGCGCCCGGCTGGAACTCGAGCAGCCAGAAGGGCAGTTTTACGAACGCGCTCTTAAATGCGCTCGCGGATCACTATCATTTTTCGCTCGACACGCCGTTTGAAGACTATCCCGCATCCGTGCGGGAACTCATACTCTACGGCACCAAGGGGAAGGAAGTGCCTGTTTTCTATAAAAGCCAGCGCGGCGAGGGCACCTATCAGGTCGCCTTTGAGGGCCTCATCGAAAACGAGAACCGCCGTTACCGCGAGACCTTTTCCGATACCATGAAGCAGGAGTACGAGAGTTACATGCGCATCACGCCCTGTAAGGCCTGCGGCGGCAAGCGTCTCAAGAAGTCGAGCCTCGCGGTCACGGTCGGCGGGAAAAATATCTACGACGCGACGGATATGTCGATTGTCAAATTCCGCGACTTTGCGGACGGCCTGACACTCACGGAGACCCAGCGAAAAATCGGCGAGCAGATTTTAAAAGAGATTCATAACCGCGTGAGTTTCTTAATCGATGTGGGACTCGACTACCTGAGTTTGAGCCGCGGCACGGCAACCC
>CAJPKN010000092.1 GCA_905370385.1 Stomatobaculum longum | reverse complement strand
CTTGCGTTCTGATAGTTCAACTCAGGCTGATTGGCATTCAGGTAGGACACACCGGTGTTATCCATCTCAATGCGCGTAAGTTCAAGTTCGCGGTAATTTGCTTCGTTTGCTACACCCCGGCTAAGTCCCTGGGCAATCGCATTGATTTTATAAAGCGTCGGATCCAAATCCGTTGCGCCTGTCGTCGAGAAGAAGTCCTGGCCGAGTTTTGTGTCATCAAAGACCGACCAGGGATTCACGTAGTAATCGAGGTCCAGCACCGAAATGCCCTTGGCACTGTCTCCCAGCACCAGTCTCGCAGAATTACCGTTCGACTTTCTCGCCGTGCCGTGATACTGGCTGATGCCGTGAATCGTGGTGTCTTGCGGCGGGTTGTGGTCCACCACTTCACTCTTATAGTCGCTGTAACGGCAGAAGAGCGTATTGGTGTAGGGGATGTTTTTCGGAAGATCCGCAGCGCCGTTCGTGCCGACCGCGCCGTTGTAGTTTTTGTGTCCCGGGTAAATCTGCTGCGTAAAGAAGCGGTAATTCCGAAGAGTTCCGGTCGCGACATTGGTCTTCAGGTTGTTGATGTCCTCAAGCGCAACAACCACTCGGGTAAAATAGCTTGTGCCCAGATGATTTGCCAGTGCGTTCAGGTCATAGACCTTGCCGTCAAAAGCACCGTTATCATTGGAGTTCGAGAAAACCGTGACCCGCGTATTCGAATAGCGAGAAATGCCATCCTTTAAGTAGGCCGGATCCTCCGAATCGATGCCTTCCGCCGCGAGATCGTGGTAGGTACCTGCCTGATCCGTGACACCGAGGAGGCGAAGATCTGCCTTCTCCAAATACTCGGTGAGGGTGATGGCATCTCCGGCCAGTTCAATGACGACCGGGTCATAGTTCGGCTGTCCGAAAGCAATCGGGGCACCGGTCGCATCGATGTTGTAATCCATCGTGTCCGGATACTTGATGACCGCATACAGACCGAAGGTGCTGACCTCGGGATGACGATTGACCTCCATATTTCCGAGGCCGTGCGTCGCGGTGCGGAGATTATCCGAGAGGTGACGCGTTTTAATCTTAAACTCTCTCGCAAAGCCTGCTTCGCCGCCTTCTGCCGCAATCTGATCGGAGGTCACGCTGCGCTGTATCTTTGCCTCGTAGTTATCCGGAATATCGGTACCGTCCGAGAGACGGTGGTGATAGGCGCGAAGCTTATACGTAAACCAGCTCTTATCCTCTCCCGCTCCCCACTGCCAGTACATGAAACTGCCCCTGTGGTTGTAGTCATATTTCTTCTTGAACACCTCCACGCGGGCAATGTACTTCTTGTTTCCTGCCGCATTTGCATCCGCAAAGGTATAGTCCGTGATGCCGGTTCCGTCTATGACGGACTCTGTGACGGTCTGCCCGGCATAGCTGATGCTCTGCGGTGTATAAGTCGGATACTCGTTTCCGGGTACCAGGGTTCTCACTTCCACCTGCCCCGTCACCGCATCCTTAATATATAGCCGATAGCTGAGTCCGTACTTTTCCTCGAGCCCCAAGTGATTCAGATAAACCGGTGAAAGCGCCTCCTCGTAGTCATACTTGATTGAGAGATTGTCCTGAATCTTGAAGGCATCGTCTGCGTCATCGAAACGGAAGCTTGCCTTCACCTCTTCGGTATCGGTGTACTCCGGAGAAACCGAGCTGTACTGCGGAACGGAACTGAGCTGGGTCTGGTTGTACTCCGCGCCTATGGTTACATCCAGCTGATCACTCCTAATGCGAATCGGCGAAGTACCCTGAATCAATTTAAACTTGAGCGGCGTTCCCTCGGTCTTTGCCTTTGCACCGAAGTTTGTGTTGTCCGGCTGCTCCAGATAGGAACCGGAAGCCGCCGTATACGTCGTGTTGCTCCAGTTCCCCTCGTAGAGACGGTTATAATACATCATCGGGTAATAGCGGATGTGGAAGGTACCGGGTTTACGGAACAAATCCGCATAGCTGAGTCCGGAACCCGCAACCGCCTCTCGATAGGCGTTCGCAGTAACCTGCTGGTTATAGTAGCTGACACCGTTAATGACCAGATCTCGGATGTTCCCGCCGATTCTGAAATCAAGGCGGGAGCCGATTGCGGTCCAGGGCAGCTCCACACCGTCATCTGTCTTATAGCTCCAGTAGAGTACGCCGCCCTGATCGAAGCGCACGCCCTCATCCGGCAGGACCAGATGAATCTTGGATCCGTCCGCGAGGTAACCCTCGTCCTTATGCACCTTGATTTCGAAGCTCTTGCGCCACCAGGGATCCATGAGGCCCATATTGGCATCTCCCAGAAAGTAGAAAGCATCGTCTGCCGCCGAAGCGCGATAGTCCTGGCTCGACTTCACATTTCTGCCGATGGGGGTTCCGGGGCTGGTCCGATTTGCGTATGATGCTCCGCCGATTTCGCCGGGCATATAGGTATTGTTGTCGGAGAGATTGGTCACCGTAACCGTGGGGTTAGCGCCGACCGTCCGCAGCATAAGCTCAGTTGTCTTATCGTGATCGCCGCCGCCCAGTGCATAGAGTGTCGGCGGCTTGCTCGGATCGGTCGAACGATAGTTGTTGATGACACGCATCCGGAACGGCAATTCGCCGCCGGAAATCGGCAGCTCGTTGATCAGCTTATTCGCATCCTGCGTAATGGTAAGCTGACCGCTGACACTCGCGGTCGAAGGCGAGGGGGTACCGACCAGCACTGTGCTTCCGTCCGCCTGACGAGCGCTCGTAAAGGTCACACCGTTCACGCTCGGAATACCGTTCAGGTTAAAACCGGACGGAACCCACAGTTCCATTGCAAGGTTATTTCTCACAAGATCGGAAACCTCGCCCGGTCGGAAGGCAAACTGCACGCTGAAGATGCGCTCACCGTACTTACCGATGGCAAAGTCCGCGGGCGTCCTAAGGACCGCGTTGGCCGGATCCAGCTTCACATAGTTATTGCTCGCCGTGAGACTGGAATCATCCACCGGCCCCGTCCAAGGCGCATAGCCGCCTGACGCCTGCCGGAAGGCAACGTAAGGAGTTGCCAACGGCAGTGCATTGCTGAGGGTAGCGTTAGAACCCGACGCGCGCAGCGCACGGGCAGAAAGGCCTGCTGCAAGCAGCGGCCTGTCATCAATCAACTCTGCATCTTCGCTGTAATCTTCCGCTTCTTCTTCCTCATCCTCACTGACAACCAAGGGGATATAACCACCTCGTGCCGGTGCAGCAAGCGTCTGCAGCGGAAGTGCTTCGATTGCCAAGAGCAGCGCTATCAGCATTGCAAGCGCTCGTCTCCAACGGTTCCAAACTCTCTCTCTCATCCTGTCCTCCTAGGCTCTTTCGGGTCTCATGAAGACCAACTGATTCTACTTTCACGCATCAATCGTAATTGCGAAATATCTTAACCCAATTTTAATTTTTACCATATATATATACAAGTGTCCAGTCAAAAGTGTATAAACAACGTCAAAAAGAGGCGCTGCGCAAGCAGCGCCTCTTTCGAGACTTGTATGACTCTTTTATTCTGCCTTCTCCCGTCTGCGCTTCTCCTCCGCAAACAGCGCATAAGCCGCAAGCGTCAAAGCCGCAAGATTCGGAAGCGGGTTTGCCATCGGTGCCTCTCCCGTCTTCGGGAGCTTACCTCGCTTACTGCGTTCCGTGGTTCCGCGAGCGGAAGTGCCCTTATTTCGGCTGTCCGGGGAAAGTGCCTCGCCTGTCGGCGTCTTCTTCTCCTCTGCCTGCTGTTGCGGCACCGGCTCATTGTAATCAACCGGAGGAAGCACATTGTCCGCAATGCCCGGATTCGTCGGGATTGTCGGCTGAATCGGATTCGGATTGGTATTCGGCTTCACGCTGCCGTGTCCGCCGGAGGAACTGCCGCCTCCGCCACCGTTTCCGCCTCCGCCACCGTTTCCGCCTCCGCCGCTGCCGCCGGAATTGTCTCCGCTCGACTTGTACTCGTACATTGCGACCAAGGTGATGTCATCGTAAACCGGCGTGCTGAAGTCATAAGGCTGACCGTTTAAATACCAACCGATGAACTTGCTCTCGGTTCTCAGCATATTCTTCTGCGGATCCGTGCCGCGACCGCCCTCTCTCACCGACTGCGAGGGCACCGTGACCCAGGAGCCGTTTCCGTCGAAGGTAATCGTGTAGTCCGGCGTCGTGAAGCGGTTCACAAAGTTCGCATCCGTAACGGGGTTACCGTTCTTCTGCGCGCTCGTCACCACATTCAGATTTGTGCCGTTCTGCGTCACGATATAGGTGAGCGTCACTTCGTCCGGATCAAAGCTGAAGCCCTTTCTGCCCTCCGGGAGCTCCGCAATCCGGTACACATAGGTACCCGGGAAACGGAAGCTGATGTTTCCGAAGTTGCTCTGACCCGCACCTTCCACTTGAATGCGGTCCGTATTTCCCTGCGCGCTTGCGGGCATCGGAAGTTCCGACTGCACCGCAGTTGTGCTGACCGCGCTCAATTCAAACGTGAAGCGTCCCGCATTGTGCGGCGTATCACCGGTAATCTGCTTGTTGACCGTCGGTACCGCTGCGATAGCCGGGGTAACCGGGGTCCAGACCGCATAGAGCTTTACGGTTTCGCCGTCCGTCTGCGTGAGATTCGAAACGGTCTGTCCGTCGCCGAACGCAGGCGTCGCCGCATCCGGCGTTCTGCCCCAACCGCCGAACACATAGCCCGGACGAGTATAGACATTGCTGTTGAGCGGCTTGGTCTCACCGCCGTTGAAGTGCTGGTTCGACATATTTCCGCTTACAAAGGAACCGTTCTTCTCAAACTGCACATCGTACTGCTTCCGACGGTACACCGCATGCACAGTCAAATCTCCGGTCATGGGCTCGTCAAAGCGATACGGACTGCCGTCGGGCTTCTCCCAGTGATCGAAGACGTGATCCGTCTTATTATCCGGGTGCTGCGGCTCCACCGGAGTAGCGCCGTGCGGAATTTGGTTGTCCGTCGTGATAATGCGGCTCTGATGTCCCGGGTTTGCATCCGGTGCATCAATGACCGTAATCGTATAGCGATTGGTATCCCAAATTGCCGTGAGCAGCGTATCTGCCGTCACCGGATCGCCGAAGTGATACGGCGTACCGTCCGGCTTTGCCCAGTGCATGAAGTGCTGTCCCGTCTTATCGCCGGCAGGACTGCCGGTTCCGGGTGCATTGCTCGGTGCGAATGCCGGATCGCCGTAGCGCACCGTCTGCGTGCTCGGGGTATTCGAGCCGCCGTTCGGGTTAAAGCTCACTTGGTAGCGCGGCAGACGATAGTCGTTGGTAAAGTCAAGGTCACCGGTCAGCGCTGTCGCTGTGCCGCCGTCCTTCTTCACCGTTACGTTTCCGTTCATCGTGACACCCGCCTGGCTCACGCGAACCGTAAGCTCATAGACCGCCGGGTCATAGCTGTATCCGGTCTCCGTGCCCGCAATCTCCGTAAGGCGATAGATGTAATCGCCCTCGTAGACAAAGGACATGGGTCCGAAATTCGCATTACCCGCGCCGTTGATGCCGAGTTCCGTCTCCTGCGCTCCCACCGTGCCGTTCGGCATCGGCAGTGCACTGACTCCCGCTGCCGTGGTGTTGACAGCGATCAGCTTGAAGCGGAAGTTCTCCGTATTCAACGGGGAAGTCTCACCCGTACCGAGTGCAAGGCCTATTTCTCCGCTCAGGATCTTCTGCACGCCGAGGTCTAGCTGATACGGTGTGACCGGTGTCCAAACTGCATAGAGATGCACGGTGTCGCCGTCCACCTGCGTGAGGTTGATCACCGACTGCTGATCCGTATACTGCGTTCCGCTGCCGTCCGGACGCTCTGCCCAGCCGCTGAACTGATAGCCGGGTCTCGTGTAACTGTTCTGCGTGAGCGGCGCCGCAAGGTCATAGGTATGCTGCGAATCCGCGACTGTGCCGCTCACATTGCTGCCGTTCGCCTCATACTTCACCGTGTAGTGGTTCGGGGCGTAGCTTGCGTGAATCGTCTGATTCTCCGTCACCGGGGTACCGAAGGTGTACGGTGTATTGCTACTCGTCTTCCAGCCGTCAAAGTGATGGCCGGGCTTGTTGTTCGGACGAGTCGGCTCGGTCGCCGGATCTCCGTGCGGAATAAGCTGCGTCGAAATGTTCTGATTCGGCGTCGTTGCATCCGGTCCGTCGTTGACCGTGACCGTGTAGCCGTTTCTTGCCCAAACCGCCTGTAAGTTCACATCTCTCGTAATCGGATCTCCGAAGTGAAAGACCTGACCGGTCTGTGTGTCAATCCAGTGCAAGAAATGGAAGCCGACTCTGTCTCCCGCCGGAGAACTTGTGCCTGCAGCATTGCCGGGCTGCGTCGCGAAATGACCGTACTTGATATTGCTCTCGGTCGGCGGCGTTGCACTGCCGAGGTTCGAGTCGTAGCTCACG
>CAJPKN010000091.1 GCA_905370385.1 Stomatobaculum longum | reverse complement strand
TGACCGAGGAAAAGCTCTTTGGCAGCTGCTTTGCGACCGAGGATCAGAAGACGGGTATGCAGGCTTTCCTTGAGAAGAAAAAGGGCGTCAGCTTCCGAAACCGCTGAGGCGCTTGAAATACGGCTATCAGAAATTCACATAAGAAATTTGCGGCCGTATCTGGAAAAAGTGCATTCGTTATAGTAGTATTGTTGAGAGATTGGCCGTAATCGGCAAAACGCACAGAGGAGGGAACAGCATGAAGGTAGGCGTCATCGGCGCCGGCACCATGGGTGGCGGCATCGCGCAGGCGTTTGCGCAGGTAGAGGGATACGAAGTTTGCCTCTGCGATCTGACAGATGCATTCGCAGAGGGCGGAAAGAAGAGAATCGAGAAGGGTCTTGCGGGACGCGTTGCGAAGGGCAAGCTCACGCAGGAAGAGATGGACAAGATTCTCGGCCGCATTCACACCGGCACCAAGGAAATCTGCAAGGATTGCGACCTGGTCATCGAGGCAGCAATCGAGAATATGCAGATTAAGAAGCAGACCTTTAAGGAGCTCTCCGAGATCTGCAAGCCGGATTGCCTGTTTGCGACCAACACCTCCTCGCTTTCCATCACGGAAATCGGCGCGGGCCTCGATCGCCCGGTGACCGGCATGCATTTCTTCAACCCTGCTCCGGTTATGAAGCTGGTTGAGGTGATTTACGGTCTGAACACCCCGCAGGAAACGGTGGATCGCATCACTGCAATCGCAGAGAACATCGGCAAGACGGTTGTCCCGATGCAGGAGTTCGCGGGCTTTGTCGTGAACCGTATCCTGATCCCGATGATCAACGAGGCAATCGGCGTCTACGCGGACAACGGTGTCCCGGCAGAGAAGCTGGATGAGGCAATGAAGCTCGGCGCGAACCACCCGATGGGACCGCTGGCACTCGGCGACCTCATCGGTCTCGATGTTGTGCTTGCAATCATGGAAGTGTTGCAGAGCGAGACCGGCGATACGAAGTACAGACCGCACCCGATGCTTCGCAAGATGGTGCGCGGCGGCAGACTCGGCAGAAAGACCGGCATCGGTTTCTACGATTATTCGAAGTAAGTGTTTCCGGTAATTACATCGGAGCAACCCCTACGGGCAAGGGTAACCTTTCCCGTTTGGGTTTACCCCGATACGTTAATTATTTAACATGGAGGAAGGATCAATGGATTTCGCACTGGACAAGAAACACGAGATGGCGCGCTCGCTCTTCAGAGAGTTCGCTGAGAATGAAGTAAAGCCGCTTGCGCAGGAGATCGATGAGGAAGAGCGTTTCCCCGTTGAGACCGTTGAGAAGATGGCTCGCTACGGCTTCCTCGGAATTCCGGTTCCGAAGGAGTACGGCGGCCAGGGCTGTGACGTTCTGACCTACGCAATGTGCGTCGAGGAGCTCTCGAAGGTCTGCGGCACCACCGGCGTCATTGTCTCGGCTCACACCTCGCTCTGCATCGACCCGATTCTGACCTACGGAACCGAGGAGCAGAAGCAGAAGTATCTGCCGGACCTTGCGAGCGGCAAGAAGCTCGGCGCTTTCGGCCTCACGGAGCCGGGCGCGGGTACCGATGCACAGGGTCAGCAGACCAAGGCGGTACTGGACGGCGATGAGTGGGTCCTGAACGGCTCCAAGTGCTTCATCACCAACGGTAAGTATGCGGATGTCTATGTCGTGATCGCGGTGACCGGCACGGTCGAGAAGCACGGCAAGAGAATGAAGGAGATCTCGGCATTCATCGTCGAGAAGGGAACCCCGGGCTTCACCTTCGGCGTGAAGGAGAAGAAGATGGGTATCCGCGCTTCCGCTACCTACGAGCTCATTTTCCAGGATTGCCGCATCCCGAAGGATGCGATGCTCGGCCAGAAGGGCAAGGGCTTCCATGTGGCAATGCACACGCTGGACGGCGGCCGTATCGGTATCGCTTCCCAGGCTCTGGGTCTCGCAGAGGGCGCTCTCGAGAGAACCGTTGCTTACGTGAAGGAGAGAAAGCAGTTCGGCAGAGCAATCGCGGCATTCCAGAACACGCAGTTCCAGCTCGCTGACATGGCGACGGATTGCGAGGCGGCACAGCTTCTTGTTTACAAGGCGGCAGTCGCAAAGCAGACCCAGACCAGCTACGGCGTCGAGGCTGCAAAGGCAAAGCTCTTCGCGGCAAACACGGCAATGTCTGTCACCACCAAGTGCGTGCAGCTGCACGGCGGTTACGGCTATATCAGAGAGTACGATGTGGAGCGCATGATGCGCGACGCGAAGATCACGGAGATTTACGAGGGCACCTCGGAAGTGCAGCGCATGGTAATCTCTGCAAGCTTACTGAAGTAATCAAGAGGAGGGACAGATCGTGAAAATTATCGTTTGCATTAAGCAGGTTCCGGATACCAAGGGCGGCGTTGCGTTTAACCCGGACGGAACGCTGAACAGAGCTGCCATGCTCGCTATCATGAACCCGGACGACAAGGCCGGACTTGAGGCTGCACTTCGCTTAAAGGATGAGCTCGGCGCAGAGGTCACTGTGCTCACGATGGGCCTTCCGAAGGCGACCGATATGCTGCGCGAAGCATATGCGATGGGCGCGGATAAGATGATTCTGGTCACCGACCGCGTGCTCGGCGGCGCAGATACCTGGGCTACCTCCAGCACGATTGCGGCTGCAATCCGCAACCTGGAGTACGATCTCATCATCACCGGCCGTCAGGCAATCGACGGTGATACCGCACAGGTCGGACCGCAGATCGCAGAGCACCTGGGTCTTCCGGTTGTCTCCTATACGCAGGACCTCAAGATCGACGGCGAGTACGCAATCGTACAGCGCCAGTTCGAGGACAGATACCATGTGCTCAAGGTGAAGCTCCCCTGCCTGTGCACGGCACTCGCAGAGCTGAACCCGCCGCGTTACATGACGGTCGGCCGTCTCTTTGACGCGTTCGATCAGGATGTGACGACCTGGGGCAGAGCGGATCTGCCGACCCTTCAGGATAAGGACATGGGTCTTGCGGGCTCTCCGACCAAGATTGCGAGAGCATCCGATAAGGTCAAGAAGGGCAAGGGCGTCAAGGTGAACCTGGACGCACACGAGTCCGTAGAGTACTTGATGGATCAGCTGATTCAGAGACACATCGTCTAAGAGAGCGGGAGAGAGGTGAAGGCAATGAATTTAGAAGAGTACAAGGGCGTATATATCTTTGCCGAGCAGGTGGACGGCAAAGTCAGCAATATTGCATACGAACTGATCGGTGAGGGCAAGAACCTCGCAGAGAAGCTGAACACGGAAGTGACCGCGGTTTTGATCGGTTCCGGTGTCAAGGGTGAGGCGGAAAAGCTCGGTGCTTACGGCGCAGACCGCGTTATTCTGGTCGACGATCCGGAGCTCAAGGACTACAGAACCGAGCCGTACACGCACGCACTCTCCGAGGTCATCAATAAGTTCAAGCCGGAAATTGTTCTGATCGGTGCTACCGCAATCGGCCGCGATCTCGGCCCGAGCACCTCGGCGCGCGTTGAGACCGGCCTTACGGCAGACTGCACGCAGCTCGAGATCGGCAACTTCCCGCTCACCGTTCCGGCAGGCAAGGAAGACACCCAGAAGCACAACCAGCTTCTCATGACCCGTCCGGCATTCGGCGGCAACACAATCGCGACGATTGCTTGCCCGAACAACCGTCCGCAGATGGCTACGGTTCGCCCCGGTGTTATGCAGAAGAGAGCCAAGGAAGACGGCAGAGCGTTTGAGCTTGTCGAGTTCAACCCGGGCTTCAAGCCGAACGACCGCTATGTGGACATCCTCGAGGTCGTGAAGAAGATCGGCGATACGGTCGACATCATGAACGCGAAGATTCTGGTCTCCGGCGGCCGCGGTGTGGGCAGCGCAGAGAACTTCAAGATTCTCGACGAGCTCGCAGAGGTTCTCGGCGGAGAGGTTTCCTGCTCCCGTGCGGTTGTCGATGCAGGCTGGAAGCCGCAGGCGCTCCAGGTCGGCCAGACCGGTAAGACGGTTCGCCCGCAGATTTACTTTGCAATCGGTATCTCCGGTGCAATCCAGCACCTTGCGGGTATGGAGGACTCCGATCTCATCATCGCAATCAACAAGGACGAGGATGCGCCGATCTTTGACGTCGCAGACATCGGTCTTGTGGGCGATCTGAATCAGATTGTCCCGGCATTTACGAAGCAGCTGAGCGCTTACCTAGCTTCGAAGAAGCAGTAAACAGCGTTTCAGAGAGACCCCAACGGAAAAACGGTTCTCCGGATGTTCAGTCCGGAGAGCCGTTTCTTGCTATGTGAGGGAAAATGAAAGGAGAGGGCGAAAATGGCGTATACGCAAGCGGATTTTGATGAGTGGATTTTCTTTCTTTCGGATAAACTGGATTACTTTACCGGCGCCTTTGCAAAGGAACGGGGACTTACGCTCGACTACACGCCGGAAAGTCTGGATGTGCTCGAACACTGGCTGCTCGGCAAGTATGAAAAGAGCATGGATCTGGTCGAGGACAAGGAGCCGTATGGGTATGATTACCGCCTGGCGGATCTCTGCGGCATCTATGTGGGGGAGGTGTACCGGCGGCAGCTCGGCGGGACCTGGTACATGATACTGGATCAGCCGAAAAACGTTTATTACAAGCTCCCGTCTCTGCGATACGAGACGAGAACGGGCCCGTATTACATCTGCCCGCTGACCTTGGCCACAGCCTGCATCCAGAGAAAGCGCGGGGACTATATGCGCTGGGTGCTCGGGAATTATATCGAGGAGAAGAAACAACGCGAGGATAGGAAGCGCTTATCGTAAGTGCCGACGAAGCGCGGACGGGGTGACTTTATCGCTTCTATGTGTTAAACTATAACCCGTTTTTCGGATATTGTTTGGTAGACGGGAGAGTTGGATTCATGAAGCGAGAAAGTTTTGGGTCCCGGTTGGGATTCATTCTGGTGAGCGCGGGCTGCGCCATCGGAATCGGAAATGTGTGGAAATTCCCCTATGTGACGGGGGCCAACGGCGGCGGTCTCTTTGTGCTCTTTTATCTGCTCTTTTTGGTGATCATGGGCATACCGGTGCTCACCATGGAGTTTTCGGTGGGACGCGCGGGCAAGAAGAGCGCGGTCGGCGCTTACAAGGCTTTGGAACCGAAGGGCAGCTTTTGGCACCTGCACGGCTGGATCTGCCTGCTGGGATGCACCCTGCTCATGATGTACTATACGACGGTTTCCGGGTGGATGGTTTCTTACTTCGTGAAGTTCCTCCGCGGTGATTTCGCAGGACTCGGCCATGAGGCGGTGGATTCGGTCTTTACGACCATGCTCGGGAATCCGGGGGAGATGGGCTTCTACATGGCGCTCACGGTCATCCTCGGCTTTATCATCTGCTCCTTCGGCCTTGAAAAGGGCCTGGAGCGCATCACCAAGGTCATGATGGCGGGTCTCCTTGGGCTCATCCTTCTGCTGGCGGCGCACAGCCTGGTGTTGCCCGGGGCCATGGAGGGCGCAAAGTTTTATCTGCTCCCGGACCTTGGCAGAGCCATGGAACAGGGACTCGGTAAGGTTATCACGGCGGCCATGAATCAGGCCTTCTTTACCTTAAGTCTCGGTGTCGGCGCCATGGAAATTTTCGGCTCCTATATGGGCAGAGAGAAGAGCCTTGCCGGAGAGGCTGCCTGGATTTGCACCCTGGATACCTTTGTGGCACTCTTAAGCGGCCTCATTATTTTCCCGGCCTGCTTCAGTTACGGCGTACAGCCGGATGCCGGCCCCTCGCTCATTTTCATCACCCTGCCGCGTGTCTTTCTGCACATGGGACTCGGACGGCTCTGGGGCGCGCTCTTCTTCCTCTTCATGACCTTTGCGAGCTTCTCGACGGTGATTGCGGTGTTTGAGAATCTGATGGCAAACCTCATGGATGCGTTTCACTGGAGCCGGAAGAAGGCGGCGCTGATTTGCTGCAGCGTGGTTCTGCTCGGCAGCATTCCCTGTGTGCTCGGCTACAATGTCTGGAGCAATCTGCATATCCTCGGAAACCGGGATGTGCTGGACAGCGAGGACTTCATTGTCTCGAATTTGCTGCTGCCGCTCGGATCACTGATTTTCCTTTTGTTCTGCACAACCAAGTGGGGCTGGGGATTTGACAACTACCTCGCGGAAGCGAACACCGGCGAGGGCTTAAAAATCCCGCGTGCGCTGAAATACTATTTTCAATTCGGTCTGCCGATTTTGGTGCTCTTCATCCTGTTTCAGGGACTCTTTGCCTGAGACGCAAAGATCGATACACTGCGGAAATCCCGTCGCCTCTCTTAGGCGGCGGGATTTTGTGTTATACTGAATAAGTTAAGGGAGGTGACGGATATGCGGCGCACGGACAGAGAACTCACGGACCGAGAGGAAATAAAGCGTATACTCGAGGAGGCAAAG
>CAJPKN010000090.1 GCA_905370385.1 Stomatobaculum longum | reverse complement strand
GACTATGTGACCAGAGTCGAAATTAATCGTGTGAAGTTCCTCGGGAACATTGACCGCGCTACCATCTTGATCAAAGAGAGCGATCATAAGCCGATTGTTCTTGATATTCGGGATCAAAAGCTTCAGCTGAAGGTGAAGTCTTCTTACGGATCGATGGACGGAGAAGTGCCTTGTGAAAAGAGCGGGAACGATTTGTTGATTGCGTTCAATCCGAAGTTTCTGATGGATGCGCTCCGTGCCATCGATGATGAGACCGTGACCCTCTACTTCACCAACGCAAAATCTCCCTGCTTCCTCAGGGATGAGCATGACAGCTTTGTCTATTTGATCTTGCCGGTCAATTTTGTCGCCTAAGGCGAAGAAGGAAAAAGACGTGAAGGAAGTAAAAATCAAAGATGCTTTTATTAAACTGGATCAGGCACTGAAACTCTCGGGAGCCTGCGATCTGGGTTCCGATGCGAAGTATGCAATTCAGGGCGGAGAGGTCTCCGTAAACGGAGAAGTTGAAGAACGTCGCGGCCGCAAATTGCATCCGGGAGATTGCTTCTCCTTTGACGGGCATGATTATCGAATCGTTGGAGCTTGAGAATTTCAGAAATTACCGAAACGGAAAGTTCATCTTTTCGCCGGGGAGTAATCTGCTCTACGGGGATAACGCGCAGGGAAAGACCAATCTTTTAGAGGCGCTATACTACTGTGCCGGCGCAAAATCACAGCGCGCCGGCAAGGACCGAGAAATGATACGTTTCGGAGAGAACGAGGCGCACATCAAACTCTTGGTTCGGAGCAGAGATATACCGAGGCGCATTGACATTCATCTCAGAAAAAACGGCAGTAAGGGCATTGCGGTTGACGGGATTCCGCTTCGTCGCGCAAGCGAGCTCTTCGGCACGGTGAAAATGGTGGTTTTTTCTCCGGAGGATCTGAACTTGATTAAGAGCGGTCCCGCGGAACGGCGTCGTTTTCTGGATATGGAATTATGTCAACTGAATCGACGCTATGTCAAAGAACTGCTGAACTATAATCGCGCCTTGTTGCAGCGAAACAAGCTCTTAAAAGAGCTCTCCTTCCGTTCGGAATTGATGGAAACCCTGGATCTCTGGGATGAACAGTTGGTCGCAGCCGGAATTGCGCTGATGCAGAGTCGTGCGGTTTTTCTGGAACAGTTGAATGAAATCTGTGTGGAAAAATACGCTTCTCTCACGGGACAAAAGGAGGCGCTTCGTCTCTGCTATGAGCCCAATATCACGGAAGAGCGCTATGCGGCGTCGCTGCAACGGAGCCGTGAATTCGATCTTCGGCAAAAAGCGACTTCGGTCGGACCGCATCGCGATGACATTGCGTTCTATTTGCGTCAAGGACAGGGCGAGGAAATGGATCTCCGAAAATTCGGTTCCCAAGGGCAACAGAGATCTGCGGCGCTTGCTGTGAAACTGTCGGAGTTTGCGCTCATGCAGAGAGAGAGCGGTGAAAATCCGGTTTTTTTACTGGATGATGTGCTCTCGGAGCTTGATACGGACAGGCAAAAGCAACTCTTAAAGAGCATACGGGAAGTACAAACCGTGCTTACAAGCACCGGTATGGATAATTTGTTGCAGGATGGTTTTCAGATTTCCAAGAAATTTTTGGTAAAGATGGGAACGGTAACAGAGGTTACGGAGGAGGAAAGTGCATGAGTGAAGAATACAACGCAGACCAAATACAGGTTCTGGAAGGTCTGGAAGCAGTTCGGAAGAGACCGGGCATGTACATCGGTTCGACCTCTTCGCGGGGACTGCATCATCTCGTGTACGAAATTGTGGATAATTCCGTCGATGAGGCATTGGCCGGTTACTGCAGCGAGATTGAAGTGACGGTACATCGCGACAATTCCGTGACAGTCAAGGATAACGGAAGAGGAATTCCCGTCGATATTCAAAAGAAACTGGGAATTCCGGCAATCGAAGTGGTGTTTACGGTTTTGCATGCGGGCGGAAAGTTCGGCGGCGGCGGATATAAAGTATCCGGCGGTCTTCACGGTGTCGGTGCGTCCGTGGTGAATGCGCTCTCTGTCCGGCTCAAGGTTCAGGTCTACCGGAACGGAAAATGCTATGAAGAGGAGTTTGCGCGCGGAAAAACAACGGTTCCCCTGCATGTGGTGCGTGAAGTCAGTCCGGATTTACACGGTACGGTTGTTCACTTTATGCCGGATTCCGAGATTTTCGAGACCACGGTTTATGACTATGAGACGCTGCGTGTACGCCTCAGAGAGACAGCTTTTCTGACCAAAAATCTGAAAATCACTCTGACGGATGAACGTGAAGAGGGAAAGAGCGAGAGCTTTCACTTCGAGGGCGGAATACGTGAATTTGTGCAGTATTTAAATCGCGGTAAAAATGTGCTCTACGATCAGGTCATTTCCTGTGAAGAAAAGCGGGAAGGCGTAATGGTCGAGGTAGCTATGCAACATAACGATAGCTACAATGAAAATATATTCACATTCGTGAATAACATAAATACACCGGAGGGCGGAACTCACCTGACCGGCTTTAAGAATGCGATCACAAAGACCTTTAACGACTATGCGCGGACCAGAAAGTTACTCAAAGAGAGCGATGAAAATTTGACTGGTGAGGATCTGCGAGAGGGACTCACGGCCATTGTTTCCGTCAAAGTTGAAAATCCGCAGTTTGAGGGTCAGACCAAGCAGAAGCTCGGGAACTCCGAGGTCACCGGTGCGGTGAGTTCGGTGCTGAGTGAACAGCTCACTTATTTTTTGGAGCAGAATCCGGCGATTGCAAAGCAAATTTGCGACAAGGCCATACTCGCACAGCATGCGCGGGCGGCAGCAAGAAAGGCACGCGACTTAACGCGCAGAAAATCCGCATTGGACGGCATGGCGCTGCCCGGAAAGTTGGCGGATTGCTCGAGTAAGGATCCGGAGGAATGCGAAATTTTCATTGTCGAGGGAGATTCGGCAGGCGGTTCGGCGAAGACCGCACGCGATCGAAAGACCCAGGCTATTCTGCCTCTCCGCGGTAAAATCCTGAATGTAGAGAAGGCGAGAATGGATCGCGTCTACGGAAATGCGGAAATTAAGGCGATGATTACCGCTTTCGGCGCCGGAATCCATGAGGATTTCGATATCTCCAAACTGCGCTATCACAAAATCATTATCATGACGGATGCCGATGTGGACGGTGCGCACATTGCGACCCTGATGCTCACCTTCATCTACCGCTATATGCCGCAGCTCATTCAGGAGGGCTATGTGTACCTCGCACAGCCTCCGCTTTATAAGTTGGAGAAAAATAAGCGCATCTGGTACGCATACTCCGACGAGGAGTTGAATCGAATTTTGCAGGAAGTCGGTAGAGACGATAGCAACAAGATTCAGCGCTACAAGGGACTCGGCGAGATGGATGCGGAGCAGCTTTGGGAGACTACAATGGATCCGGAGCGGCGCGTGTTGCTTCGTGTGAGTATGGATGAAGATGCCCGCTCGGAACTGGAACTCACCTTCACGACCTTAATGGGAGATCAGGTGGAACCGCGCCGGGAATTCATCGAAAACAATGCGAAGTACGTGACAAATCTTGATATTTGACGAAACGGGGGCTATGGATGGAACCGAATGTATTTGATCAGATCAAAGAAGTTGATCTGAAAAAAACAATGGAGAAGTCGTATATCGACTATGCGATGTCCGTCATTGCGGCGCGCGCGTTGCCGGATGTGCGAGACGGCTTAAAGCCGGTGCAGCGTCGCATCCTGTTCTCCATGTTTGAATTGAACAATGGACCGGACAAAGCCCACAGAAAATGCGCGCGTATTGTCGGTGACACCATGGGTAAGTATCACCCGCACGGTGACTCGTCGATTTACGGGGCACTCGTCAATATGGCCCAGGAATGGGCCATGCGAAATTGCCTGGTCGACGGACACGGAAACTTCGGTTCCATAGACGGCGACGGCGCTGCGGCGATGCGTTACACGGAGGCGCGCCTCTCCAAGATTGCGATGGAGATGATTGCGGACATCAATAAGGACACGGTGGATTTTGTTCCGAACTTTGATGAGACCGAACAGGAACCTGTGGTCTTGCCGAGCCGCTATCCGAATTTACTGGTCAACGGTGCCCAGGGCATTGCGGTCGGTATGGCGACCAATATTCCGCCGCATAATTTGCGGGAAGTCGTAGCTGCGGTCGATTGTCTTATCGAGAATAAGATTGCGGACCGGGAGACAACACTGGATGAAGTCATCTCTCTCGTCAAGGGACCGGACTTTCCGACCGGAGCCACCATACTCGGAAAAAGCGGTGTACTGGAGGCCTATCGGACCGGAAGAGGAAAAATTCGTGTTCGCGCCGTGACCAATATTGAGCCGATGCAGAACGGAAAGCATCGCATCGTGGTGACGGAGCTCCCCTATCTGGTCAATAAGGCGAGACTCATAGAGAAGATTGCGGATTTGGTGCGCGATAAGCGGGTGGACGGCATTACGGATCTTCGGGATGAGTCAAACCGCGAGGGCATGCGCATTGTCATTGAACTCAGAAAAGATGTCAATCCGCAGATTGTACTGAATCGGCTCTTAAAGCACACTCAGCTTGAGGACACCTTCGGCGTCATCATGCTCGCACTGGTCAATAATGAGCCCAGGGTTCTGAATCTCTTGCAGATGCTCGAGCACTATCTCGAGCACCAGAAGGATGTGGTAACGCGGAGAACCAAGTATGACTTAAACCGCGCGGAAGAGAGAGCGCACATCTTAAAGGGTCTCCTGATTGCACTCGATCACATCGACGAAGTGATACGTATTATACGCGAGAGCCGCAGCGTGGCGCTTGCAAAACAGAGCTTAATGGAGCGTTTTGCACTCACGGATGTCCAAGCCCAGGCCATTGTGGACATGCGACTCCGCGCCCTGACCGGCTTGGAGCGGGAAAAGCTCGAGGCCGAGTATCAGGAGCTTGAGCGGAAAATTGCCTACTTTAAGAGCATACTCGAAGATGAGAAGAAATTGCTTGCCGTTATCCAAGAAGAGATGGATTTGGTCGCGGAAAAGTACGGAGACGACAGAAGAACCGGTTTCGGCATCAGCGATGAGATGGAGGCCGAAGACTTGATTCCGGACGAAGTGGTTGTTGTCGCGATGACAAACCGCGGTTACATTAAGCGCATGAATCCGGACTTCTTCCGCAATCAGGCACGGGGCGGTAAGGGCATACGCGGCATGCAGACCATAGAGGATGATTTCATCACCGATCTTCTGATGACCACGACACACCGTCCGATTGATTTCTTCACCAATAAGGGAAGACTGTATCGGCTCAAGGTGTATCAGATTCCGGATGCGAGCAGAACGGCGCGCGGTACGGCAATCGTAAATCTGTTACAACTGCAGCCGGATGAAAAAGTTACGGCCATGATTTCCTATCGCAAGAAGAGCGAGACCAAGTATCTCTTCATGGCGACCAAACAGGGTATGGTCAAGAAGACCGAGCTCAGCGCTTATATGAATGTTCGAAGCAACGGCCTTGCGGCAATTGCACTCCGTGAGGACGATGAACTCATCGGTGTCAAGGCGAGCCGCGGAACGGAAGATGTGCTCTTGGTGACGCAGAACGGCCAGAGTATACTTTTCTCAGAGGAGACGGTTCGTGTTACGGGAAGAAATTCCTACGGTGTCAAGGGAATTGCGCTCCGCGAGGGCGATGCGGTCGTCGCAATGCAGCTTACAGCACAGGGCGAAGAACTTTTGACCGTCACTGCCTACGGTATGGGTAAGCGGACGGAACTCACGGAATTCCATGCACAGAACCGCGGCGGCTACGGTAATCTCTGCCATAAACTGACGGATAAGACAGGACTCTTAATCGGTGCAAAGCTGGTTCGGGAGGATCGGGAGATACTGCTGATTACGAATACCGGTGTCATGATAAGGATTTCGGTCGGTGATATTTCCAAGTACGGTCGTCTTGCGTCCGGTGTGAAACTCATGAACATTGAGCGGGACGGTGAAGAAGAAATCAGAATCGCCGGAATCGCAACGGTAAAAGAGAGCATGAGCGCTGTGCAGGAGAATGAGACAGACGCAGAGTCCGGCGAGGACAGTGAAGATATAGAAACTGACAAATAAGAAACAACAAGATATAGAAGGAAAAAACAAATTGCTGCGCCCGGAAACAAAGTCTGAAAAAGATTCAAAAAAATGGCTTTTATCCGTTGACAGATGGCAAAAACATCCGTTATAATGGCGTAGCAATTCGTTTCCGGAGAAATACTCAAGAGGCCGAAGAGGCCCCCCTGCTAAGGGGGTAGGTCGGGTAATACCGGCGCGAGGGTTCAAATCCCTCTTTCTCCGCTCGAATTTCCGAATGAAAATGCTTCAAAAAAGTGTTGACAGAGGAAATTCAAAGTGATAAAGTAAGGGAGTTGCGCCTGAAAAGGCCGACAACCAAAAGAACCTTGAAAATCAAAGATCAGACAGTACAAACAACCCTGAAATCTCTGTGA
>CAJPKN010000089.1 GCA_905370385.1 Stomatobaculum longum | reverse complement strand
TAATTTGGTCGGCGGAAGAGAACTTTGTCTCGCGCTCTTCGATCAAGGCGTGCTGGAGCCGGATCCCGCCGCACAGGCCGCCCTTGCTTCAAACGGTCCCGCCTACGCTTACAGCTATTTTGTACAGCTCGTGTCGGATTTGAAAATCACACCGGCTCAGCTTGCGCTGGATCCCTGTACGGCGGGCTGTGTCGTGACCGATGTCACAACCGGTAAGGTAAAAGCGCTGGTATCCTATCCGGGTTACGACAACAATCGTCTGACCAACACGATGGACGCACGTTACTACACGCGCCTCGTACAAGACGAATCCCTTCCGCTTTACAACAACGCGACGCAGGCGAGAAAAGCGCCGGGTTCTACCTTTAAGCCCATCATTGCGATTGCGGCACTTGAGGAAAATGTAGTCGGTCTCACCGATATCATTAATTGTACCGGTATTTACGATGAGATTACGCCGCCGCTTCACTGTTGGATCTATCCGGGACGTCACGGACTCCAGAACATCGAGTCCGGTATCCGAAATTCCTGTAACTCTTTCTTTGCGGATCTCGGTCATCGTTTCGCGACGAATGCGCAGGGCGAGTATGACCCGGGGCTTGGCATGGAGCGCCTCAGCAAGTATGCGATCATGTTTGGTTTGGACCAGAAGTCCGGTGTTGAAATTATCGAGAACGATCCCATGATTTCGAATCAGAGCCCGGAGCGGTCGGCCATCGGACAGGGTACGAACTCCTTTGCCAACGTACAACTTTCTCGCTATGTGACGGCGCTCGCCAACCGCGGCACGGTCTTTAATCTCTCGGTCTTGGATCGTGTGACGGACTGGCAGGGAGAGGCCATCCGGAGTTACGAACCCAATGTCATTAAGACCATGGACGTAAAAGCGGAGAACTGGGACGTCGTACAGCGCGGTATGCGCGGGGTGGTCGAGTCCGGTTCGGCAAGCCGTATTTTTAAGGGCCTTGAAGTCAACATCGCCGGAAAAACCGGTACCGCACAGGAGTCCAAGACCAGAGCAAACCACGCTTTCTTCATTTCGTTCGGTCCTTATGAGAACCCGAGCCTTGCGGTCACGGTCAACATACCCTACGGTTACACTTCGGCAAACGCGGCTTCCGTGGCCAAGGATGTTTATCGGCTCTGCTTCGGCTATACGAATGTGGATGAGGTTCTGAACGCAGGTGCGCAACGCGCAAGCGATGCATGGATTGAGGATTAAAAAACTTGAAGATTTTTGACAATTTAGCTAAAAATACTGGAAATATTACCGGTTTTCCGTTAGAATTTGAGGAGGCGTGCGCGGAATGGATGTAAAACATTTTTTGAGAGCGTTTTCATTCCGCTTGCTCTTTGCGGTCTGCGCGCTGAATGTCATAGGTATTTTGGCAATCAACAGCGCAACGAATCAGAGCATGGCCTATGTCGGGCGTCAGGCGACCGGCATGGCACTCGGCATAGCGGTCATTGCACTGATATGCTTTGTGCCCTATCAAAAATTGCTGCGCTATGCGGTGCTGGTATTTGCGATATGTGCAATTCTGCTGCTCATGGTGCGCTTTTTCGGAAGAAGCGTCAACGGCGCGAAGCGCTGGGTCGTACTGCCGGGAGTCGGACAGGTGCAACCTTCCGAGTTTGCCAAAATCGGTGTTGTGATGTTTTTTGCCTGGCTGCTCGGAAAGAATCGCGAGAGTGTTAACGAACCTCGTTTTTTGCTACTGTTTGCGGCGTTCGCGATGATTCCGATCGGTCTCATCAGTTCGGAGCCGGATCTCTCGACAACGATAGTCGTGACCGTCAGCATACTTGCCATGCTCTTTGCGGCAGAGCTCAGCTATCGCTGGATCGGGCTTTCCATGTTGGTTGCGGTTCCCTTCGGTCTGAGTACCTTGTTTCTCTTGCAAAGAGGCATGGTGCCGTTCCTAAAGGATTATCAGGTGCGGCGTATTTTGGCCTTTCTTTACCCGGCTAAGTATGCGGATGCAAACTGGCAGCAGGACAACTCTATTATGGCTATCGGCTCGGGACAGCTCTTCGGCAAGGGCCTGAACAATAACACCTTGGCTTCCGTTAAAAGCGGAAACTTCCTCTCGGAGGAACAGACAGACTTTATTTTTGCTGTCATCGGGGAGGAAATGGGCTTTGTCGGTTGCCTTCTGGTGCTGTTGCTCTATGCGATTTTGGTTTACGAGTGTTTTTATCTCGCGGGAAAGGCGCGTGACATGGAGGGGCGTATTATTTGCACCGGAGTCGGTGCGCTGATTGCGTTCCAAGGCTTCAGCAACATTGCGGTGGCGACCGGTATTTTCCCAAACACAGGTCTTACGCTTCCGTTTATCAGTTACGGAGTCAGCTCACTGCTCGCCTTTTACGTGCAAATTGGCTTGGTAATCAATGTCGGACTGCAACGGCGGGATATCGTACACGAAGATGACATGCCGCGCGGCAGAGTCGGCTTTGGGGGAAGATACCGCTGAGCAATCTTTCAAAGAAAGAATGAGGAAATGGCAGTATGAATATCGGATTGATTGCACATGATGCAAAAAAGAAGTTGATGCAGAACTTTTGTGTCGCTTACCGCGGAATACTTGCGAAGCATACGCTATTCGCAACCGGAACCACGGGACGTCTCGTGGAGGAGGTCACGAATTTAACGGTTCACAAGTATCTTGCGGGACATCTGGGAGGCGAGCAGCAGCTCGGTGCCCAGATTGAAGACAATGATCTGGATCTCGTTATTTTTCTTCGTGATCCTTTGCAGCCGAAGCCGCACGAACCCAACGTCGGCAATGTGCTCAGACTTTGCGATATTCATAACATCCCGGTTGCCACCAATCTTGCAACCGCGGAACTGCTGATTAAATCCATGGAGCGTGGCGAGTTTGAATTCCGAAATTACTACAGGCGCTGAGTACGGCGGAAGCCGGAGAAGGGCAAACAGAAGGCGAAAAAAGCGAGGATTACCGCTTCTTCGCCTGTTCCTTCTACTCTGTTTGATTTGCGGAGTTCTGGCCTATCGCGAGTTCGGGATGCGTTTTTCAAAGCGCTATGCGGCGGCGGAAGACGGCACGGCACTTCTGAAGAGCACAAATCCGAGCTCGGTGCTAGCCCCCTTTGCCGCGGACTTGGCGGTACCCGAAGCGGAGAGCGGCAGCGAGTATCTGACGGACGTGCGCGCCGAAGGAGTTCTTCTGATTGACGGGACCAACAAAAAAAGTCTGCTCTCACACAATGCCTACACACGAATGAATCCGGCATCGACAACAAAAATCATGACCTGTTTGATCGCACTCGAAGATCCGGAGATTCATATGGACGATCTATGGACGGCCGGACCGGAAATTGTGGTCTCGGAACCCGGCGCAAGCATGGGCGGCTTTCAGCAGGGAGATCAGCTGACAGCGGAGCAGGTGCTCTATTGTCTCATGGTGCGATCCGGCGCGGATGCCGCGAATATGGTCGCAACACGCGTCGCGGGCAGCGAAGAGGCTTTCGTTGAGAAAATGAACGAGCGCGCGAAAGAGCTCGGCGCAACCGGGACGCACTTCACCAATTCGCACGGTCTTACGGATCCCAATCACTACACAACGCCTTACGATCTCTATCTCATTCTTCACGAGGCAATGAAATACCCGGAATTTCGTAAGTTGGCAAGCGAGAAGCTCTATGTCGCGGACTATGTGGATGCGGCCGGACAGGCCGTGCAGAAAAAATGGTTCAGCACCAACTATTATCTGGTCGGCAAGGCAAAACTTCCGACGGGATTTTCGGTTGTCGCAGCCAAGACAGGAACTACCATGGCGGCAGGCGCCTGCCTTGCGCAGCTCAGCGCCTCCGAGTCCGGAAGAGAGTATTATTCGATTGTGCTGAAATCACCGAATCACGATACCTTATATCAAGACACCAGCTTGTTGCTCCAAAAAAGCGCACAAGTGCATTGAACTTTTTGGGGCACTAACGTATAATTATCATAACAGAAAGATACCAAGGAGGTAGAAACATGGTTGAGATTATTGTGGGCGTCAAGGGAAAGGGAAAAACCAAGCGTCTTCTTGAGATGGCAAATGAGGCTGTTAAAGACGCAAAGGGCACGGTTGTCTACCTTGATAAGAGCGCAAAGCACATGTATGAGCTCAGCAATAAGATTCGCTTGATCAATGTGAATGACTTTGACATCATGAGCAGTGACGGCTTTACCGGTTTCGTCTCCGGCATCATTTCACAGGATCATGATTTGGAGACCATGTTCCTCGATAGCTTCCTCAAGCTCGCAAACCTTGAGGGCGGCGATATCACCCCGGTGATTGATGCGCTTGAGAAGATCGGTGAGAAGTACAACGTTAAGTTTGTGCTCAGTGTCTCGATGGATGCTGCGGATCTTCCGGAGAATGCAAAGAAAGACGTTGTCGTCGCACTCTAAAACAGAGTCGATTCAATACTTTACGGGCAGCCCTTTCGGGCTGTCCGTACTTGTGTATGGGCTTTTTCGCACAAGCGGAGGTGCTTTTGGAGAATCAAAAGAAAGCGAAACAGGAGCGCCATAGAACCGTAAGACCGGAGCACTATTTCCTGTTTGGCGGTATCCTTTATCTTGCCTTGATTATTGTCGCACCGTTTATGAAGAAGCATCCGCGCATCGTCACGGTAGAACCCGGAGAGATTGTAAGTAACACCGATTACACGGGTATCATACTGAGAGATGAGCAGCTTGAGACGGCACCGCGCAGCGGTTATCCGGTTTATTATCTGCAGGAAGGGAAGCGCGCGGCTGTCGGAAATCGCATCTATGCGTTGACGTCGACGGATGTAACCCCCCTGCTTCAGAGCAGTTTATCGGGGAACAACGCGCTGGATGCCGATAACATCCATGAAATTAAAAACCGTCTTTCGTCCTATCGCAAAAGCTATGACAGAGACCAGTTTATTCAAAACTATGCCGCAGAGGACAATATTCAGTCTCTGCTCTCTTCCTATGCATCTCTGAGTCTTCTGGACAATTTGGATGCCGAGATGAAAAAACAGGGTATCGAGCTTACGGATGTGAGCGCTCCGCTGGCGGGTGTCGTTTCGTTTCATGTCGACTCCTACAGTGCAAAGGGATTGACCGAAGACGATATCGGCGCGAGTCTCTTTGAACAGAGTACCATGAAGCAAGACGCTGCCATGCAGGGGACGAAGGGACAAAACAACTATGTCAATGCGGGAGATGTGGTATATCGCATTGTTCCTTCGGAAGAATGGAAGGTGATTTTTCCGCTCGGCGAGAAGGAGACAAGGGAGAACACCAAGAGTCTTCGAGTTAATTTTATCGGCAGCAATATCAGCATGAGCGGGGACTACCATGAGATACACGACAAGGACGAAAGCAGCAAAAAGCGTTACGGTGTCCTGACCTTCCAGCGCTACATGATTCATTTTTTGGAGGACCGCTTTGTCTCTTTTCGCATTGTCGAAGGAAGCAAGGACGGGCTCAAGGTGCAGAAAAGTGCGCTCACGAAGAAAAAGTTCTACGCGATTCCTCTCATCTATTTGACGCGAGGAGGAGCGAATAACGGGAATGTAGTGCATCGCCTGAAGATTGAAAACGGTCAGGAACAGGCGAGCGATGTGCCTGTCACTGTCGTGGATCGCGATGACGATTATTTCTATATCAGCATGGATGGCGGCTCCGGTTTGCAGGAGGGAGATCAGCTGATCAATGATGCGCGAGATCAAAAATTTCAGGTCGGCGCAACGGGAGAAATCATCGGCGTGTACAGCGTGACAGCCGGCGTCGCGGAATTTCGAAAAGTCAAAATCATCGAGGAAAACGATGAATATGCCATTGTACACCGCGATATCAGCGGCAGCATCAGTCCCTACGACCGCATTCTGTTAAACGGCAGCGAGGGGCGTGATGGAGCATTGATTTATTAGGAGGGACTATGCTGAGTCAGAACTTAAGGGACGTGGAAAGCAATATCAATACTGCCTGCGAACGGGTCGGGAGAGCACGGGAGAGTGTAACTCTGATTGCGGTGAGCAAAACGCAACCGGTCTCTGCGATTGAGGAGGCATATGCCCTGGGAATTCGTGATTTCGGCGAAAATAAGGTCAAGGAAATGCTCGGAAAGGAGCCCCAACTCCCTGCGGATATTCGTTGGCACCTCATCGGACATCTGCAGACAAATAAGGTTAAGTCCGTTCTCTCCAATACGGTTTTAATTCATTCTTTGGATTCGCTTAAGCTTTTGGACGCGGTCGATTTTGAGGCCATGAAACAGAAAATTACCGTGGAAGGTTTGCTCGAAGTTAATGTGGCCGAGGAAGAAAGCAAGTTCGGATTCCACCCATCCGAACTATGGGAGCTGCTGACCCGCCTTCGCCAGTATAAAAATTTAAAGATTCGAGGACTTATGACCGTTGCGCCGTTTACGACAAATCCGGAAGATAATCGCGAGATATTTCGAAAAATGAAAGAAATATCCATTGACACAAAGTGGAATACACTGGATAATATCAGTATGGATATTTTGTCTATGGGTATGAC
>CAJPKN010000088.1 GCA_905370385.1 Stomatobaculum longum | reverse complement strand
ACCTAGCCATGCAAGTCCCGGCCCCTTACTACCTTTCTTTTTCTTTGTATCGTTATCCTGCTCCTCCGTTTTTTTCCCTCTTACCGCAGGTTTTACTGCACTATCATCAAACGCGTTGAGATATACCAGCCATCTGCTTGCCTCTGCAAATGTCAGAGAATCCCGAGACACACCACTACGCACAGGAAAAAGTCTGACTTTATTTCCACTCTGAGAAAGCTCCCCGTTCAATTTACACGCCGGATAAAGCTTTGACTCTTTCGCTTGCAAAACCTCCTTTACATCTTTCACCTGCCAAAACGGCCTCTCCTCGTGAAACAACCAGAACCGTTCCCGCCACTGCTCTAGGTAGTCTTGAATCGGCTCTATCGGAAAATGTCCCAAGTCATACAGTGCTTTCCAGCGCCGAAACACCTCATCCTCTAGTTCATCGTCCTCCAAATCAAACAGCAGGTTCTCTTCGCCGTTCTCATCCACCCGAGAAAAAGTGCAGTGCAGCACCGCAAGCAGCAGGCGCAGCATGGCCACATCCTGCGCAGCCGTTTCACCGGCCAAATCCTCATATTCATGCGCATGGACAAAAACTTCTTTGAGCGATACCTCTTCGATACGGCAATCTCGTGTTCGAACCCGTATCCACGGCTCATCCAGCAGGTTAAACTCAGGTTTTATCATCCGCAGCTCCTTTCTCATAAAACAGGCCTTCCTCCTCCGAGTACCACAAGCGAAACCCCGCAAGTTCTGTTTCCAACCGTTCGTTCAACAGGAGAAATGATTCCTCTCTCAACATAGGATCGTGCTTCCACTCACCGGATAACACAAGCTCATTTATCGGTTTCAGCGCATCGAGAGTCTTTTTGATTTGATATTCACGGCAAAGCGCACCGGGTAACTTTACACTTTGCCGCAACAGGTCCCGTTTCTCTTCCGGAGAAGGAATACGTTCCACCGGAAGTCTCTGCCCCTCGTGTTGCCAGGGAAGATAGTGGACTTCATTTCCTTTTTGGACGAATAAGAGCACCTCGATGCTGTTCTCCGAGTCTCTTACCTGCGCCTGCGCTTCCTCCTCGTCCAATTTGGTCTTCACATTGCTGATCCAGTTTTCAAGGCTTCTTCTGGGCTTATCGAGGCAATAAGAATCTGCCTTCGTCTTTTTATGTCCGGTCTTATTCTCCTCTTTCTTTTTTGCTTTTCCGTACATTATCTTCTCAGCTTCGGTTCCCCAATCAGGTTCCCGGTCGTCGTAGCAATCCTGCACCAAATTCGGAATATCCGTCGGCAGTGTGATTGTATCGGGCAAACGATTCCTGGTTCTCATGAGGAGATAGTCTCCGTAAATGCAGCTGGTTCCTGATTCAAACACATCTTCATCCGGCTCTATTACATAGCATTGTGCCGCCTTCAGCTGTTCCGGCCGCATGGCGTCATGTACCGGGTGGCGGTGTAAGCGTCCCAAGCGTTGCAGGAGCAAGTCCATGGGGCAAAGGTCGGTGAGCATCACATCTCCGTCAATGTCCAGGCTTTGCTCTAGCACCGATGTTCCGATTACAATCAAATGATCCCGTTCCGCTTTGGTGGAGCGTTTTCCCAGTTTTTGCAACAATTCACGCTCACGCGCTGCGCGGTCCGGCATCAAAAACGCACTGTGCAGGAGAATAATCTCCGCGTCCGGCATCTGCTCTCTTACTTCCTTGGCAAACTCTTGCGCTCGCCGTATGGTGCTTAATATCACGATTGCGCAGCCGCCGTCCCGCAGCTTTTCTCGCAGTGTTTGAATCCGCTCCGATTCTTTGACTCGTCGCATCGCCACACTTCGCGATGCACTTTGTAGTTGCAGTCCCTTTTGATGAACCTCTTTTCCGTCGGTCCAGGTGAGCAGCGGATACGCGCGCGAATATCTCCAATCCGCTTCTTCTCCTTGCGTAAACCGCTTTTCGCGCTCACGTATTTCTCTCTTGGAGGTGTTCAAATAGGCATCCACAAAGTCGATGCGCCTTGAAGCGGGCAAAGTGGCCGAGAGAAGAATCACCGGCACATGATAGGCACCGAGCCAGCAGAGAGCGCGCTCCAGGTACACGCCCATGTAGGCGTCGTAGGCATGCACCTCATCGATAATCACAATTTTTCCCGCCATGCCGAGATGCCGGAGCATCAAGTGTTTTTGCTTCAGCGCGGCCATCAAAATCTGGTCTACTGTTGCAATCACGAAATCGGAGAGCAATACTTGCTTGCGGCCGCGAAAAAAGCTGTGTACCACCAGGGTCTTGTCTTCATCCTCACCGATGCACGCTTCCCCCGTAAACTCTCCCTTTCCCGCTTCCAGCAAATCGGCATAGTCCTGATTCAACTCCGCTTTGCCGTGTGCAAGTCGTATTGAGAGCTTCTCCTTGCTCTCTCCCTGAACCGCAACCTGTTCCTCCGCCCAAGTCCTTATACGCGGGAATATACCGTTTGCCGTCGCCTGTGTCGGCAGGCCGAAAAAGAGCCCGCCGCTTCCGCACTTTCCGGCAAATATTTCGGCGGCAGCGAGTGCCGCTTCGGTTTTACCGACTCCCATCTGCGCCTCGACAATGAGAATGCCCGGAGAGCTGACAGCATCTGATATCTCAAGCACTGCCTTTTGAAGTTCGTTGGGGGAAAAACCAAAATTCTCCGCAAAGGCTGCCTCATCCATTCTGCCAAGCTCGGCCGACCAGACAGCCGGAAGCTTTAACTTTTTCCAAGCACTGCGAGTCCGCTTGGGATACATGTCTTCCCGTCCCAACTCGTCAATCGAAATGGTCGGGTGGTAGAATTGATTGCTCGCGACCCAGTCCGCCATGACGAGAAGTCCGGACAGCAAAACACGCTGCGGGCCGGAGAGTTCCGGGATAATCGTTGCGTCTTGAATGCCGCTTACTTCTAAAGCATAACGAAGAAGTTCTTTCCAAAGTAAATCCCACAATTTCGCATCTTTATCCTCCCCACGAAAACTATACAGGTGAGCATAAAACGTATCTTCTCCTACATTCTCCTGTGGTTTTCCATGGTGAGCTCCTACAATCTCACAAATTCCCTCATTAATATCACATCGCCGCAAAATCAATTCCCCAGCCAGAGCATGTGGCAACGACGGTGGCGGAATTGTCTCTTTTTCCTTTGTCCCGGAAAAACTTGGTATTTCCAGCCCCTCTTCCGCAAGCCGTTCCCGCACCTCCGGCAACATTTCCAGAATGCGCGCCTGAAACACGGCCGTTGCCTTGCCGATATCGTGCGCCATCCCCAGAAAGACACATACCTTTTGAAACAGCGCTTCGTTTTCCTGCAGGGCCTCCTCGCTGCCGCCGCAGATTTCCCGCCGAACGGCAGCCGGAAGCCAATGCTTCCAGAGTTTCTCCATGATTCCCGCCGTGTCCCGCGCGTGCATCCAGAGCGGCAGCCACTGCGCGCTGTCGTTCGGATTGGTTTTTGCCGCAAGACTGCGCATCAGCTTGTTTACGTCCATGCTTCCCTCCCGGAGTTCTTAACATTCTCTTACAGTTTAGCGCTTATAATCTTAATTTCAAGTTACAATTGCATATTTTTGCTTTGATTCTCATCTCGATTTTGTCTAATTTGGTGCGGTAACATCATCTTTTCAATGTTTCGAATTGTCATTTCTATTCAGTGCAGTATTCAAAACTCTCGACTGCAATCTCTAGCCCTCATCTTTGATAGTTTCACTTTACCACAGCACCTGTCCGAATTTCCGGACTCCATTATTCGCTCCCGTTTCCTTTTCAAATTTTTCCGACACAAAAAAAGAGGCCGCTGCTTCCGCAACCGCCTCTCCCTTCTCTTCTCTTCAAAGATGCAATACCGTGTAACCAACTCTCGTGTCTTCTTAACTCCCCTGCACTTCATCCCCCATGCAACTCCACGGTAAGGTAATTGTGCTTGACCGCTGGCAAAAAGGTCTCAAAAATATCCGCACGCCGCAATTTGAGCGACGATGTATTCACACAGGGATGGCAGCCGATGTACTCGTCCCGAAAGAGGTCTTGATCTACGAGAAGCTGCACCCTTTGCTCATTGTCGTTCATAAGCCCCATGACACTCACCGAGCCCGGGAAGAGTCCCAGATATTCGACCATCTTTTCGGCCGGGGCAAAGCTTAATCTCGAGGAACCAATCTGCGCGGATAGTTCCTTGGTCTTAAAAGGCTTATCCCCCGGCATCATTAAAAGATAAAAAACGGTCTGCTGTCGGTTGCAAAGAAACAGGTTCTTACAAATGCGGCAGTTTAACACCTCGTCTATGGCCGCGCAGACCTCCATGGTCTCGGCGGGCGTGTGATCCACACGCGCATACGGTATTTCCAGTCGATCCAATAAATCATAGACCGCGAGTTCCCGCGCCGTTCTTTCGGTACAGTCCTGCGGCCTGCCCTGCTGTAAAATCAATTCGTTAACTCCTCCATCATTTCATCATCCGAACTTCTTGCAGTGCCGCTTCGGTCTCAACATTCATATTATGTCTCCTTTTCTCACAGTATCTTCAACGTATTCTATTCGATTGACCTTGTCAATGATTCACAGCAAAGCCCCCGCCAAGTCTCTCGACCCGGCGGGGGCTCACATTTCACCTATTTGCTTTCAAACGCCTGCTTTTCTGCCACTCAACGCTCAAATAACTTCTTATATTCCCCGTAGCCCTCTTCTTCCAGCTTATCATAGGGAATAAAGCGGAGGGAGGCGGAATTAATGCAGTAGCGGAGGCCGCCAGTCTCGCGGGGGCCGTCGTTAAAGACATGACCCAAGTGCGAATTTCCCTCTTTGGAGCGCACTTCCGTGCGAACCATGCCGTGTGATCGGTCGGTGGTCTCCTTGAGTTCCTTCCCTTCAATCGGCTTGGAAAAAGCAGGCCAGCCGCAGCCGGAATCAAACTTATCGAGGGAGCTGAACAGCGGCTCACCGCTCACGATATCGACATAGATGCCCTTCTCAAAGAAGTCATCGTACTCTCCGGTAAAGGGCCGCTCGGTCGCGGCGTTCTGCGTGACCTCATAGGAGAGATCACCGATTTTTTCGCGGAGCGTCTCCTTGCTCTCCTCTTCCGCAAGGTGAAACATCTTCTGCGGAATGTGGCAGTAGCCGTCCGGATTTTTATCGAGATACTTCTGGTGGTATTCCTCTGCCGAATAGAAGTTTTGGATGGGTGCTAGCTCGACCGCGAGCTTCGTGCCGTACTTTGCCTCCTGCTCGTCATAAACCGCCTGAATCTCCGGAAGCTGGCTCTGATCCGCATAGTAAATACCGGTGCGGTACTGAATGCCCCTGTCATTTCCCTGCTTGTTTACGGAGAGCGGATCGATTACTAAAAAGTACTTATCCAACAGCTCACGAAGCGAAATCTTATTCGGATCATACTCGATTTTTACGGTCTCCGCATGTCCGCTGCTGTCGCAGACTTCCCGATAGGTAGGAGCACTGTCCGGCCCGTTTGCATAGCCCACCTCGGTCGCACGCACGCCCGGGAACTGGTCAAAATACTTCTGTAAGCCCCAGAAACATCCGCCTGCGAGATAGATGGTCATTTTACCAGTTCCCCCGTCCATGTCATGACGCCGCCAAAGTTGTAGACCTTGCGATAACCGAGCTTGGATAACTTCTCCGCCGCAAGTCCCGCTCGATGTCCACTGCGGCAGTATATTAAAATCACCTGATCCAAATCCTTCAGCATCTCCGGTCTCGTTCCGTTGATTTCCTCGTTCGGCAATAGCACCGCACCCGGAATGTGACCGCTGTCATACTCCTCCTTGGTGCGCACATCGAGGATGATGTGACCGTCGTCCTGCTTCATCATCTCCCGCGCCGTATCCTGATCGATTGTCTGATAGCCCATGGTCTCCTGTTCCTCCTTGCTCTCGCCTGTTGTGCTCATCGAAGCACTGCTGCTTGTCTCGGCAGCCGCCATCGATACCGCACTTTCTGTTGCCTTACTTGTCTCCGCAGACTCGGCCTTCTTCCCGCAGGATACCAGCAGCGGCAGTGCAAGTGCCGCAACAACTGCGAGGAGGTAGTGTCTCTTCTTCATGGCTTTCTTTCCTCCTTTTACCGTATTGCTTTCTCAAACTTATGCTCTGATGCATCAATTTCGAATTTGGTTCGAAATTCACTTATAGTATACCACTTTGGTCGGAAAAGGGAACAGGGATTCATTATGAAAAGAGGGAATGTTGCTATAAGTGGCAATGTTGATAGCATAATAAGGTATCGTCTCCCACGCGCACCTATTGGTCGCAACTATAGAATATTGACATGTTCTCGTAACATTCACGACTCGAACTTATTTACGAAGTGCAAATTCTGCACAGAGTGCTTTACCATCCCAAGACCATCGGCAGTATTTTCTAGCCTTGCAGATATAAACCGATTTGTATCCCATAGCAATTAATCTCCAGGCTGCTACCTGTAATCGTTTTTCTACTTCACAGTATACTAAGATTCGGGAGTTTTTATCAATTTTATCAATTCGCTCGTTTGATACTCTGTCTTTAATCAAGGATATATTTGCATACCCACTCTCCCCGAGAGAATCATCAAATTTAGAACCATCAATAAAATTATATCCTTTATTTCTTCTCGCCTTTTTAG
>CAJPKN010000087.1 GCA_905370385.1 Stomatobaculum longum | reverse complement strand
TGCCGGGGCAGCAGCCTCTTTACGGCAGGCGCAATCTGGTATTGAGTCGAGATCCCGATTTTTCGCCGAAGGGAGTCACTGTATGTCGCAGCATCGAAGAAGTACTGGAAAAGCTGAGCGGAATTCCGGGAGATGAGATTTTTGTGTGCGGCGGAGAGGGGGTTTACCGAGACTTCCTACCCTACGCGGATAAGGCAGAGTTGACGAAAATCGATTACCGCTATGATGGGGATCGCTTCTTTCCGAATCTTGATGAAGATCCGGACTGGAAGCTCACACAGGAGAGTGAGGAAGAGACCTATTTCGATCTTCCTTTTTCCTTTTGCCGCTATGAACGCGTGCGCGGCGGTGTGAGATGAGCTTTGCTTTTGTGATACGGCAATAGAACAAAGGAGAACCCTTATGTATAAGATCATAACGAAGAGAAAACTTGCGGAGCAGATTTGGTTCATGGATCTTGAGGCGCCGCGTGTCGCGCGGAAATGTCTGCCGGGTGAGTTTTTAATTGTGAAAATCGATCGCTACGGCGAGCGTATCCCGTTGACGGTCTGCGATTATGACCGTGAGAAGGGAACCATCGCCATTGTATTCCAAGTTGTCGGTTCAAGCAGCGCGCGTATGGCGAAACTGGAAGTTGGAGATTGCTTTGAAGATGTTGTGGGACCTCTGGGACGTCCGTCGGAACTAACCCACAAGACGGCGGAAGAACTTCAAAAAATGAACATTCTCTTTGTCGCCGGCGGCGTCGGTACGGCACCGGTCTATCCGCAGGTCAAGTGGCTCAAGGAGCAGGGCGTCGTTGCGGATGTTGTGCAGGGAGCGAAGACCAAAGATTTGGTGATACTCGAAGAGGAGATGCGTGCCCTGGTCGGAGATCATCTCTACGTCACCACCGATGACGGTTCCTACGGTTTCCACGGTCTTGTAACCGCAAAGGTAGAAGAGCTGGTGGAAAAAGAAGGTAAGCACTACGATCTTTGCGTTGCCATCGGCCCGATGATTATGATGAAGTTTGTCTCCTTACTCACCAAGAAGCTCGGCATTCCGACGATTGCCAGCATGAACCCCATCATGGTGGACGGCACCGGTATGTGCGGAGCATGTCGATTGATTGTCGGTGACGAGGTGAAGTTTGCCTGTGTGGACGGTCCCGAGTTCGACGCGCATCTCATTGATTTCGATCAGGCGATGAAGCGTGCAAGAATGTACGCGAGCGAAGAGGGGAGAGAGTATCTCAAGTTCAAGGAAGGAAAGACGCACCACGGTGGCTGCGGAAATTGCGGAGGTCAGCAGTAATGGACATGATGAAGAGAGTCCCGATTCGGGAGCAGGCACCGGAAGAACGCGCACACAACTTTGAGGAAGTCTGTCTCGGCTACACAGAAGAAGAGGCGAGAGCAGAGGCATCGCGCTGTCTGAATTGTAAGAATCCGCGCTGTGTTGCCGGATGTCCCGTATCGATTGATATTCCGGGATTTTTACAGCAGGTAATCGCGGGGCAGGAAGCAAAAGCTGCCGGGATTATTGCGGAGAGCTCCGCACTTCCTGCGGTTTGCGGCCGTGTCTGTCCGCAGGAGACCCAGTGCGAGGGAGTCTGTATTCGCGGTATCAAAGGAGAGCCGGTTGCAATCGGCAAATTGGAGCGCTATGTGGCGGATTGGGCGCGGGAGCATAAACTGGAGCCGCAGAACACCTCCGAGAAAAACGGACAGCGCGTTGCTGTCATCGGGGCAGGTCCCGCGGGACTTACCTGTGCCGGAGAACTTGCCAAACTCGGCTACGAAGTCAAAATCTTTGAAGCGCTCCATGAACCGGGCGGCGTGCTGGTCTACGGTATTCCGGAGTTCCGTTTGCCGAAGGACACGGTTGTGGCCCACGAAGTAGAGAACGTAAAGAAACTCGGTGTTGAAATCGAAACCAATACCATAGTCGGCAAGTCGGTCTCTGTGGACGACCTTCTGGATCACGAGGGCTACGATGCGGTGTTTATCGGTTCCGGTGCGGGGCTGCCGATGTTCATGCACATTCCGGGCGAGACCGCGAGCGGCGTGTTTTCGGCCAATGAGTTCTTAACGCGCAACAACCTCATGAAGGCTTTCCGAGAGGATTACGACACGCCGATCTTTGCGGGTAAGCGTGCAATTGTGGTGGGCGGCGGAAACGTTGCGATGGATGCCGCGCGAACGGCGCTCCGCCTCGGCGCAGAGACACACATTGTTTACCGCCGTTCGGAGGCGGAGTTGCCCGCTCGTGTCGAAGAAGTGCACCATGCGAAGGAAGAGGGCGTTATCTTCGATTTGCTCACCAATCCGGTCGAAATACTGGAAGATGAGAACGGTTGGGTCAGAGCGGTTCGCGTGATTCATATGGAACTCGGAGAGCCGGATGCCTCCGGCAGAAGAAGACCGGTTGAGATTCCGGGCTCCGAGGAGGAAATTCCGGCAGACACTGTCATCATGGCTCTCGGTACCTCTCCGAATCCGCTGCTTGCTTCCACAACCAAAGGTCTTGATACCAATCGCCGGGGCTGCCTGATTGCGGATGAAAAGAGCGGACAGACAACGCGCGAAGGTGTTTTTGCGGGCGGCGATGCCGTAATCGGTGCCGCGACCGTTATTCTTGCGATGGGAGCGGGAAAGCAGGCTGCGCGCGGCATAGATGAATATCTCAAAGCAAAACGTGTGTGATTGTTTTCTGTTCGGATATAGTGTATAATAATCCCGGAACTTAACCCCGAGAAATCAGTGCATTTGCACGAGCGGAGGACAGAGGAGGAAAAGGTACATGAGTAAGCTTGATTTAAGCAAGTATGGCATTACCGGGACAACAGAAATCGTACACAATCCGTCGTATGAGTTGCTCTTTGAAGAGGAGACCAAGGCGGGTCTCGAGGGCTTCGAGAAGGGACAGGTGACCGAACTGGATGCCGTTAACGTGATGACGGGAATCTACACGGGACGCTCCCCGAAAGACAAGTTCATCGTCATGGACGAGAACTCCAAGGATACGGTCTGGTGGACCTCCGATGAGTATAAGAACGATAACCATCCGGCTTCCGAGGAGGCTTGGCACGCGGTGAAGGAACTCGCAAAGAAGGAGCTTTCCAATAAGCGCCTCTTTGTGGTCGATGCTTTCTGCGGCGCAAACAAGGACACCCGCATGGCGGTTCGCTTCATTGTCGAAGTGGCGTGGCAGGCACACTTTGTGACCAACATGTTCATTAAGCCGACTGCGGAAGAACTCGAGAACTTTGAGCCGGACTTCATTGTCTACAATGCGTCGAAGGCAAAGGTTGAGAACTACAAGGAGCTCGGACTCAATTCCGAGACCGCGGTTGTCTTCAACATCACGACCAAGGAGCAGGTTATCCTGAACACTTGGTACGGCGGCGAGATGAAGAAGGGTATGTTCTCGATGATGAACTACTACCTGCCGCTTCGCGGTATCGCTTCGATGCACTGCTCGGCAAATACCGATATGGACGGCAAGAACACCGCAGTGTTCTTCGGTCTCTCCGGCACCGGCAAGACCACGCTTTCCACGGATCCGAAGCGCCTTCTCATCGGAGATGATGAGCACGGTTGGGATGACTCCGGCGTGTTCAACTTTGAGGGAGGCTGCTACGCAAAGGTCATTAACCTCGACAAGGAGTCCGAGCCGGATATCTACCGTGCAATTCGCCGCGACGCGCTTCTTGAGAACGTGACGGTCGATGCAAACGGCAAGATTGATTTTACCGACAAGAGCGTCACGGAGAATACCCGTGTCTCGTACCCGATCGATCACATCGAGAAGATTGTTAAACCGATTTCCCACGGTCCGGCTGCGGAGAATGTCATTTTCCTCTCGGCAGATGCATTCGGCGTATTGCCGCCGGTTTCCATTCTGACCCCGGAGCAGACCAAGTATTACTTCCTGTCCGGCTTTACGGCAAAGCTCGCAGGTACCGAGCGCGGCATTACCGAGCCGACCCCGACCTTCTCGGCTTGCTTCGGCCAGGCTTTCCTGGAGCTTCATCCGACCAAGTACGCGGAAGAACTCGTGAAGCGCATGGAGCAGAGCGGTGCGAAGGCTTATCTCGTGAACACCGGCTGGAACGGCAGCGGCAAGAGAATTTCGATTAAGGATACGAGAGGTATCATCGATGCCATCCTGAACGGCGATGTTCTGAAGGCACCGACGAAGAAGATTCCGTTCTTCGACTTTGAAGTTCCGACCGAACTGCCGGGTGTGGATCCGACCATTCTGGATCCGAGAGATACCTATGCGGACAGCGAGGAGTGGACCAAGAGAGCCAAAGATCTCGCAGATCGTTTCATCAAGAACTTTGCAAAGTATGAGGGCAACGATGCCGGCAAGGCACTTGTCGCAGCGGGCCCGAAGACCGAGGCATAAGACGTACTTGAACGAAAAAGGAACTGTGCAAGCGCACAGTTCCTTTTTGCGGTATTCAACTTGTATTCCGTTTTCGGATCCGCGCGGCGAACTCCCGGAATAAAAACATAAAATAATTATGTAAATAATAGGGGCGCACGCAGGTCGATCCGGCATAGGATGCGAAAGAGTTGAAAGAAGAATGGGTTAACATAATCAAAATATGAAAACTATATAGTTCCGAGCTAAATTGCGCATTCGGTGGACAGAATTGTTCTGCCATAATATGCTTCCTTTTGCATCTTATATAATAAGGAAGAAACAGGGATCAAGATTGCTGAACAAGAGACGAAAATTAAAATAAGGACCGAAAAAAGAAAGCTGTCATTTTTGTGACCTTTTGGGAAAACTGACAGAATTTTGGGAAGAGATGTATAATGCTGTGTTTTTTGCACAAAAGAAGAGCGGCAGAGAAAAGAGAGAACAACAAAACGCAATGCGGACGCTTGTTTGGGAAATTTGGGGCAAGTTGACTTTTTGAAGACGCGTTGCTATCATAACTTGCGTATAACGGAGGAGATGGAGATGAGAGTCGTTTTTTCGCTTTTGATGGACAACACACCCGGTGTTCTGAGTCGCATTGCCGGATTGTTTACGCGCAGAGGGTATAATATCGAGAGCATTACGGCCGGCGTCACCGCGGATCCGCGTTACACGAGAATGACGGTTGTCTCAAACGGCGATGACGATGTACTGGAGCAAATCGAAAAGCAGATTCGTAAGCTCGAGGATGTCAAAGATATCAAGCGCCTTCCGGAGGATAAGAGTGTTTACCGCGAGCTTATGATGGTAAAAATTCGGGCCAACGCCGATCAGAGAGAATCGGTGCATGCGGTGGTGCAGATTTTTCGCGCGAGCATAGTGGATGTGGCAAAGAGTTCTCTCACCATTATGCTGACCGGAGATCAAAAGAAACTGGATGCGTTGCTCGCTTTGCTGGAAGAGTATGAGATTTTGGAACTTGCGCGAACCGGTATCACAGGACTTGCGCGCGGCGCGGATGATATCAAATATCTGCCTTAAGTGAGGTTATCAGAACCGGATTCTTTCGCGGACTGAAAGTCGCAGAATTCGTTCTTTTTTGATAATGCGTTTGTTACTCAAAACGGATGGAACAGATGGAGGAGAGTAAAATGGCACTGAAGATTTATTATCAGGAAGATTGCGATGTTTCTGTTTTAAAGGGCCACAGAGTGGCAATCATCGGCTACGGCAGCCAGGGACATGCGCATGCACTGAACCTGAAGGATTCCGGAGTTGAAGTTTGCGTCGGTCTCTACGAGGGCTCCAAGTCGAGAGAGAAGGCTGAGAAGCAGGGCATTACGGTTAAGACCAATGCCGAGGCAGCGAAGTGGGCGGATATCATTATGATTCTGATCAACGATGAGCTGCAGGCGGATATGTACAAGAAGGATATTGAGCCGAATCTCGAAGAGGGCGACATGCTGATGTTTGCTCACGGCTTCAACATTCATTACGGCCTTATCACCCCGCCGAAGTTTGTCGATGTCACGATGATTGCGCCGAAGGCACCGGGCCACACGGTTCGCAGCGAGTTCCTTGAGGGCAAGGGCGTTCCGATGCTCGTTGCTGTTGAGCAGGATGCAAGCGGCAAGGCACTGGAGAAGGCACTTGCTTACGGTGCTGCAATCGGCGGTGCGAGAGCGGGTCTGCTTGAGACCACCTATCGCATTGAGACCGAGACCGATCTCTTCGGTGAGCAGGCGGTTCTCTGCGGCGGTGTTTGCGCACTGATGCAGACCGGATTTGAGACCCTGGTGGAAGCCGGCTACGATCCGAGAAATGCGTACTTTGAGTGCATTCATGAGATGAAGCTCATTGTCGATCTCATTTATCAGTCCGGTTTCGAGGGCATGCGCTATTCGATTTCAAATACCGCTGAGTTCGGTGACTACATCACCGGACCGAAGATCATTACCGAGGAAACCAAGAAGGCAATGAAGAAGGTTCTTGCTGACATTCAGGACGGAACCTTTGCAAACCAGTTCTTGGTTGATATGAGCCCTGCCGGTCGTCAGGCACACTTCAAGGCGATGCGGAAGAAGGCTTCCGAGCATCTCTCTGAGTCTGTCGGTAAGGAGATCAGAAAGCTTTACAGCTGGAACAATGAAGACTCCAAGCTGATTAACAACTAAAGGTAAAGACAGAAAAAGAGCGATGGAAGAGTCTGTTCCAGCGCTCTTTTTATTCAAAAGTCTACATAAATATAGAGA
>CAJPKN010000086.1 GCA_905370385.1 Stomatobaculum longum | reverse complement strand
GCGTCCCGCTCTGCCGCCTCGCCCCGCAGACCGTGGTGGACATGGAGCACGCGCAGGCTTAGGGCCAGTTCTTCCCGCAGCGCATGCAGGGCGATTAGGAGCGCCGTCGAATCCGCCCCGCCGCTCACCGCAAGCAAGAGCGCGTCGCCCCGCCGCACCGTACCGCTCTCTCCGAGCGCCCGCAAAAGCTTATCCCGCACGCCTCTTTCTCCTCAAATGTACAGTGAGGACCTCGGCGCAAACCGCAGATCCTCAATGCTTGTTTTACTGTTCCGGTTTTAAGAGGATGATGTCGGGACTCACGAGTCCCCACTTTTCTCTCGCCTTTTCCTCGATGTATTCTTTGGTCTCGACGTAAGCACTGTACTTGGTGAGCTTGTCGTTCCGCGCGAGCTCAAACCGGTATTTCTCCTCCAGTTCGCGCGTCTGCTTTTCCAATTGCTCGGCACGCCGCGCATTCTGTTGGCAGCGCTGCCCCACCAAAATTCCGACCAAAAGCAGTGAGAACAAATAGACGAACAGGATGGGTCTTACTTTTCTTTTCTTCGCAGACCCTGCTTTTTTCTTGCTGCGACTCACGCTCTTCCCTCCTCCTCCGTTTGCGCACACTTGTAACTTTATTTTACTCCACGGCGTGCGTTTTTTCAATTTCCGCACGGACATAAAAATGCGCCGCCTGTGTGACAGGCGACGCTGCTTTTGCCGTGAGCACGGGCTCACAGATAACGAAACAATTCTTTTGCTTCTTCTTTCTTGGTGGTCTCCGCGAGGTCCAGGACCTCTGCCTTGACGGTGCGCTGTCCGAAGAGCAACTCAAGAACATCTCCCTTTTTCACTTCGTAGGATGCCTTGACTGCCTTTCCGTTCACGAGCACACGACCCGCATCGCAGGCCTCGTTCGCAACCGTGCGGCGCTTAATCAGCCGAGAGACTTTCAGAAACTTGTCAATCCTCATTTTAGGCGTTGACTGCGTCCTTGAGAGCCTTTCCTGCCTTAAACTTCGGAGCCTTCGCAGCGGCGATCTTCATGCTCTCACCGGTTCTCGGGTTTCTGCCCTCGCGTGCAGGTCTCTCGGAAATCTCGAACGTTCCGAAACCGACAAGCTGGATTTTCTCTCCCTTCACAAGCTCCTGTTCGACAGTCTCCGTGAATGCCTTCAGAGCAGCCTCGGCGTCCTTCTTGGAAATCTCTGCCTTCTCTGCGATCGCAGCAACCAACTCGGTCTTATTCATTCTTGAATCCTCCTGTGATATCTTTCGATTACTCTTTACTTTTATAGCGAGGCTCTCCCGCCTTGTCAATATCCAAGCGCCCTTTTTCGGGTAAAAGCGCCTCAAAATGCGCGAAAAGAGCCAAAGTTTCGCGCAGCATTGCGTCTTCGGCAAGACTTGTCCCCTGTTTCGTGAGCAAAAACTCGACCGGCCTCTGGGGACGCACCGAGAGATGTCCGGCGTATTCGGAGAGCAGGGCGGGCAGTTTTTCCGTGTCAAGCACCGCGTCTTCCCGCATGATGACCCGGGTGCTCTCCCGCTTGATGCGCACTTCGGCGGCCCTGACGCGTTCGGCCGAAGCGCGTATCCGTGCGATGAGCAAAAGATTCGTGACCTCGATCGGCATATCGCCGAAGCGGTCTATCAGCTCGTCCTGCATTTCCCGCTCATCCTCCTCCGTTTGAATCAATGCGATTCTCTGGTAGAGATCCAGCTTCTGTTCCTCGCTCTTCACATAGCTGTCCGAAATGTAGGCGCTCGCCTCCGCCTCGACCGAGGCGCTCAGGTGCTCCTCTTCCTCCTCCTCTTTGCCGGTCAGGCGGCGCACCGCCTGATTCAGAAGTTTGCAGTAGAGGTCGTAACCGACCGCCTGCATATGGCCGTGCTGCTCGGCGCCGAGCACATTGCCCGCGCCGCGAATCTCCAGATCCCGCATGGCGATTCGTATACCGCTGCCGAGCTCCGTGAACTCGCGGATTGCGCGAAGTCGCTTTTCCGCCTCTTCGCGGAGCAGCCTGCCGCGCTGGTAGAGCAAAAAGGCATAGCCGATGCGAGAGGAGCGCCCGACACGCCCCCGGAGTTGATAGAGCTGCGAGAGGCCGAAGTGATCCGCCTGCTCGATGATGATGGTGTTGACATTCGGAATGTCCAGACCGGTCTCGACTATGGTCGTCGTGACCAGTACATCGATCTCACCGTTCATAAAGTCGAGCATGATGCGCTCCAACTCCTTCTCCTGCATCTTCCCGTGCGCGTAGGCGACCTCCGCCTCCGGAAGTTCCGCCGCAAGCCGCGCCGCAATGTCGGGCAGCCGGCTTATTTTATTGCAGACATAGTAGACCTGACCGCCCCGGTTCAGCTCGCGCTGCACGGCCTCCCGCACGATGGCGTCGCTGTGCTCCATCACGTAGGTCTGGACCGGCTGGCGGTCCCTGGGCGGCTCGGAGAGTACGGAGAGCTCCCGTATGCCCGCAAGACTCATGTGCAGGGTGCGCGGAATCGGCGTGGCCGTCAGCGTCAACACATTGACATCCTTCCGCAGCTGCTTCACCTTCTCCTTGTGCGCGACCCCGAAGCGCTGCTCCTCGTCGATGATCAAGAGTCCCAACTTATGGGGTTTGATGTCCTTTGAGAGCACGCGGTGCGTGCCCACCAGGATATCGACCGTGCCCCGCTCGAAATCCGAAAGGGTCTTTTTTTGCTCGGCGGCGCTCCGGAAGCGGCAGAGGAGGTCGATGCGCAGCGGAAAGTCCTTGAGCCGCTGCGAGAAATTGTTGTAGTGCTGCTGCGCGAGTATGGTGGTCGGCACGAGGAAGATGACCTGATAGCCCTCCTGCACCACCTTAAAGGCCGCGCGGAGCGCAATTTCGGTCTTGCCGTAGCCCACGTCGCCGCAAATCAGGCGGTCCATGATTCGTCCCTCTTCGAGGTCCGCCTTGACATCCGCAATCGCCTGCAGCTGGTCTCCGGTCTCCGCGTAGGGGAAGAGCTCCTCGAACTCGGTCTGCCACACCGTATCCGGCCCGTAGCGATGCCCTTTCTCCTTGAGCCGCGTCGCGTAGAGGGTCACCAATTCCTTTGCGATTTCACGGACGGCGCGCTTAACCCGCGTCTTGGTCTTGCCCCACTCCGGACTCCCGAGGCGGTTTAGGCGCGGTACCGCTGCCTCCGCCGACGCGTACTTCTGAATCGCGTCGAGGCGGGTCGCCGGGACATAGAAGTTATCGCCGTCCTTGTATTCGATTTTGATGTAATCCCGCGCGACACCGTCGGTCTCTATCTTCTCGACCCCGCGGTAGATGCCGAGGCCGTTCTCCTCGTGCACCACATAGTCGCCGACCGAGAGTTCCGAGAGCGCCGAGATATGACTGCCCGCCTGCTCGCTTTGCTTTCTCCGCTTTTTCTTTTCTTTTCGCCGCCCGAAGAGATCGCTCTCCGCAAGGAGCGCAAAGCGAATCAAAGGATATTCAAAGCCTCGGTGCAGCTTGCCGCTGAGCAGCATAATGGATCCCGGCTCAGCGACCGGCAGCTGCTCCTCCGTCTCGTCCGGACAAAAGGCCGAGAGCTCATAGTTTTGAAACGCTTCCGCGAGTCTGCGCGCACGGGTGCGCGAAGGCGTCATCAAAATGACGGACCAGCGCTCTCTCCGATAGCGCCTCAGGTCTTCGATCAAGAGTTCAAAGTTACCCGGGAAGCTCGCAACAGCCTTCGCCGCAATTGAAAATTCCGCGCGTATCGTGAACTCCGGAATGCGGCTGTCGAGGCCCGCCAGGCAGAGGGTCGCACTGCTCTGAAGGTCTTCCCAAAGGAGGGCGGCCGTGACAATGGCCTCCGCTGTCTTTTCGCCCTCGGCCCTGCCTTCGGCGCTCGCGAGATATTCCCGCTCCACCTCGCGCGCACGCTCGAGAAGACGCGCCGGCTCATCGAGTATGAGGAGTGACTTGTCCCCGGAAAAATAGCGCAAAAAGGAGTCGCTGCCGCCGAGCAGTTCTTCCCGCGCAGGGTAAATGTGTACGCTCTCCAAGCCCTCGGTGGAACGCTGACTCTCCGGGTCGAAGCGGCGCATGGAATCGATTTCATCGTCCCAGAGCTCAATGCGTACCGGGGTCTCCTCCGTGACCGGAAAGACATCCAGAATGCCGCCCCGCACCGAAAACTGCCCGCGTCCGTCCACTTCCGCGCTCCGCTCGTAGCCGAGCGCCGCAAGTTGCTTCGCGGTCTCGCCGAGGTCGAGACGATCGCTCGCATGGATTCGGAGACAACGGCGCAAAAAGCGCTCCGGCGTTTCAAGCTTATCCATGAGCGCATCTATGGTCGTCACGACGAAGCCGCTCCCGCACTCCGCAATGCGGCGTCTCACATCGATGCGGACGGCGCTCAGTTCGTTGCTGCGCACATCCGCCGCAAAAAAGAGTAGGTCTTTCGCCGGATAGAACATGGCATCCGCGCCGAAGCTTAAGAGATCCTCATAGAGCTCGCGGGCGCGCAGCTCATCATAGGTCACATAGAGCTTGAGCGGGCGCTCCGCCGCGAGTACGGCTTCCGCAAACTGTCCCTTTGCGGCGTCCGCAAGCCCGGTGACCAGAACAGGACCGCCCCGCTTCTTGAGTTTCTCTTCGAGCGCCCGGTAGACATCCAGCCCGTCCAGCGGATTCCGAAAACCGCTCATCCCTTCTTCTCTTTCCGATTCACTTCGTTCATTGCCTTGTCAACCCCGGATTCGAGAACCGTGAGCACTGCCTCGACCGCATCCGCATAGGCTTCTTCCATCTTTTCGGCGTCCTCGCCCTTTGCGCGCCCCAGCACATAGTCCGCCAGATCCCAGCCCGCCGGCTTACTGCCAACGCCGACACGGATGCGCACAAAATCTCCCGACCCCAAATTGGAGATGATGGATTTCAGGCCGTTGTGACCGCCCGCACTGCCGCTCTTTCGAATCCGCAGTCTGCCCTCCGCGAGGTCAATGTCATCCGAAATCACGAGGATATGATCCGGGGTCACGCGATAAAAAGAGGCCGCGCTTAAAAGACTCTCTCCCGATAGATTCATATAGGTCTGCGGTTTTAAAAGCAGCAGCTTTTCTCCCGCATAAACGGCTTTCCCGGCGAGCGCCTTATGCTTTTTTTCCCAACTCAAAACCTGCAGGCGCTCCGCGAGGCGATCGATTACCTCAAAGCCCGCATTGTGTCTGGTCTTCTCATATTCCCGCCCGGGATTTCCGAGCCCCGCGATGATGTACATAGTTCCTCCTTCCGGACAGCGAAAACAGGGGCCTTGCAAGCGCAAAGCCCCCGATCTCTCTTGTCAGTTACTCTGAGGGATTAGTTCTCCTCCGAGAAGTCCTCCTTGCCGACGCCGCAGAGCGGACATACAAAGTCCTCCGGAACATCAGCCCAAAGGGTTCCTGCCGCAATTCCGTTGTCCGGATCACCGGTCGTCTCATCGTAAACATAACCGCAAACATTGCAAACGTACTTCATCTCAAATCTCCTTTCTGAATGCGCCCACCGGCGCTTGTGTAGCTGATTGTACTCTATGCGCTTCCGCTCCGCAAGTTGTCAGAACTCACGGAAATATGACACCTTTTCTCCACATTTTACTGCATTTAGTGGTTTTTTCCCTTCAGACGCTCTCTGAGTTCCTCCAGAAGCTCGGCATGACCGTTCGGACGGAGGGAAGGGAAGGCGTTTAAGAGACGGCCGGTTCCGAAGAATCTGGTATGTTCCGCCCGCTTCTGTAAACGGGCAAAGCGCTGCTTCGCCGCCGCGCGCTGTCGGGTCAGTTCTTCGCTCGCGCGTATGCTGTCCTCGCCGATGCGCTGACTGAGGAGATCCGAGACCGCGCGTATCCGCTCGCTGATTTTCCCGAGTTCTCCCAGCTCCCGGCTGAGCTTATGCGCCGTCATAACGGAGGACACAAAGTCGACAAGCAGCGTCAGATACAAAAAGACCAGTACCCAGCGCCCCAAGACAAAGGGGATGAGCCCCACATAGCCGCGCACTATCGGGTGCACAATGCGTATCATAAACACGGTCCCGAGACCCCAGAGCACGCTGAAACGCAGGCAAATGTAACCGTGAAACTGGAAGGGCTCCTCGCTGTAATCCCACCAGCGCGCGTGAAAAAAGGTATTCAAGAGCCAGCCCCCGATCAATTCGATTGTTGTCGCAAACGCCATGCCTGTTGCGAGGAGTACGGGAAGGCCGACACGCTCCTCCTGCCCGGGCGCCGGTACGTTCATGAGAAGACAGATGGCAAGCATGCCGAAGCCGTAAATCGGACAGACCGGGCCGTTTAAAAACCCGCGGTTTATGATTTTCCCGAGTTTCAGGGCGTGAAATGCAACCTCGACCACCCAGCCGAGAAACGCGTAGATACAGAAATACCAGAGCGCCTGATAAAGACTCATGCCTCCCCCTTCCGCCGCAACGCGGCATACAAAAAAGCCCGCACAGGTCTTCCCCGCGCAGGCTTCAAAGCACTTACTCCGCCTTGCCGGCTTCCTTCTGGCTTTCCTGGAACTGCAGGTACTCGTTCACATAGTCGACAACCTCATCCGCATTCATGCCGTGCACCATGCTCGCATCCTGCAGAGATTCTGCCTGCGAAGCCGGGCAGCTGATGCAACCCATGCCGCACTGCATGAGCGCAAATGCCGCATCCGGGTACTTGCTGATGATTTCTCCGACCACCATATCCTTTGTTACATAAACCTTCTTCTCATCTGCCATGTTTT
>CAJPKN010000085.1 GCA_905370385.1 Stomatobaculum longum | reverse complement strand
GCGGAAGAGAAACAGAGAGAAATTGAAAAGATTCAGGCGGACAAGAGATTCGTGGGACACCCGATCGGCGTGCTCACCATCGGACTCAAGTTCATGTGCAATTCGTTTTCTTACTACGGACTCACCTCGATACTGATTTATTACCTGTACGCAGCACTTCCGGAGGGACTGGGACTCACGAAGACCGAGGCCTCGCAGCTCCTCTCGCTCTACTACGCACTGGTTATCATCTGCGGCGTCATCGGCTCTTACATGGCAGACCGCGTATTCGGACCGCGTACGGCAATTCGGCTGACCTGCATCGTGATGCCGATTGCCTACCTCCTGCTCGCAATCCCGGGCCTCGGCATTGCGGGGTATGCGGGCGCGCAGGGTATGATGCTCTTTTCGAGCATGCTCGGCGGCCGCAGCATGGATGCGCTGACAGCAAAGCTCTATAAGAAGGGCGACACCAGAAAAGACAGCGCGTTCGCAATTACCTATGTCATTTCGAACATCGGCGCCTGCGTTCCCGGCATCACCGGAACCATTGCGCTGGTTGCGGGCTACCACACGGCCTTCCTTGCCTGCGCGGTGTTCTCGCTGATTGGTTCCATCTTCTTCGTCGTGAGTGAGAAGAAGTCCTTCGGCATCATCGGCACGGAGCCGGACGATCCGCTGCCGCCTGCGGCGCGCCGCACGGCTGTCTTAAAGCTGGTTGCCGGCGTCGCGGTGGTCGCAGCGCTGCTCAGCTTCCTGTTCACAAATCGGATTATCACCATCACCCAGTTTGCGAATGCGGTAAGTAGTGTAGGTGTAGTTGCGCCCGTGGCATATTTGTTGTATATTATGTTGAGTCCAAAGACGACAAAAGAGGAACGGGCTCGTCTGGTTTACATCATTCCGATGTTTGTCGCAGCTAGCTTTACGTTACTTGTGAACTATCAGGCGACGACGGTGCTCGCGATTTACGCAGAGACCAACGTAAACCGCAACCTCTTCGGCTTTGAAATCACCCCGGCGGCATACTGGACGCTCAACGCCTTTTTCGCTGTCATCTTCGGTGCGGTTCTGACCGGAATCTGGGGTAAGCTCGGCAAGAAGCAGCCGTCCACACCCGCGAAGATGGGCATCGGCACGGCACTTTACGGAATTTCGATTCTCTTTATGATCATTCCGTTCAGCCTCTTCCCGGCGGATGTCAAGGTGAGCCCCATGTGGCTGGTCGTTTTCTTCGCGATCATGACCATCGGTGAAGCGATTGTCACCCCGGCCGGAGAGTCGGCGGCATCGCATGTGGCACCGGCCGCATTCTCGACGCAGATGATGACGGTCTGGGCCATGGGACAGTCGACCGGCGCAAGCCTGAGCTCCCTTGTGGTGAACTTCTACCGCGAGGGTTCCGAGAGCCTCTACTTCCTCGCAATCGGCGCGGCGGTAACGCTCTGCGGCGCGATTGTCGTGATTTTCAGCAAAAAGCTCGCAAAGGGCATGGGCATCGGCACCGGCCACGGCGACGAGCAATAAACACAACAGTATCCGCAGCACGGAGGGCGCTACGGCGCTCTCTGCCTGCGATATGATATTTCGAGAGAGGAGGAACAATGCAGATAACCCTGTGGGGCAGCGAGTTGCGAGCTCGGCTCTGTCCGTAAAATGACAGGGAGTAACTAGGAGGGGGAGCAAGTAATACTTGCAGTTACTTTTGTTTTTCTATCAGAATTACGGTTTTAATTCAGACAGGAGGATTTTATGGAAGCAGCTGTAAACACAGAACTGGATGCAAAGAGAAAGGAGGAGCAGGCTCAGCTCGAAAAGCTTCAGAATGAGCGTTGCTTCATCGGCCATCCGTTCGGTATCGGAATCGTCAGCTTTAAGTTCTTCATGACCTCGCTCACCAGCTACGGCATGAGCGCGATTCTCATCTACTATTTCTACGCAACGGCACCGGAAGGCCTCGGCCTCACCAAGGTTCAGGCGTCTCAGATGATCACCCTGAACTCGGCACTCGGCTCTATCTTCAGCGTCATCGGTTCCTACATGTCGGACCGCGTCTTCGGTAACAGAAAAGCATATCGCTTTGTTAACTTTACCGGACCGTTCCTGTACTTCCTGCTTGCGATTCCGGGCCTCGGCATGACGGGTGTTATCATGCAGTACGCGCTCGGTAACGTCAACGCAATGATCTGCGGAAGCTCGCTCTACACCCTGATGGGTAAGCTCTACGCAAAGGGAGATAAGAGACGTGACGGTGCGTTCGCAATCACCTACGTGCTTTCGAACATCGGTGCTATGTCTCCGGTCGTCGCAGGTACCATCGCGAAGGTCGCGGGTTACCACTTCGCCTTCTTTGTGCTCGGTATCCTCGGTGCACTCGGCTCTCTCGGTTACCTTCTTTTTGAGAAGAGAGCTTTCGGCCCGATCGGTATGGAACCGGACGATCCGCTTCCGCCGGCAGAGAGAAAGAAAGCTATCATGTACCTCATCGTCGGAACGCTTGCATTCTGCGGCTTCCTTGCGGCTATCTTCCTGAGCGGCATCGCTACCATCGCGAACTTCTCGAACACGGTCAGCACCATCACCCTGTTCCTGCCGGCAGGTTACTTCGTCTTCATGTACAAGAGCAAGAAGACCACGAGAGAAGAGGCGCACAAGCTCCTTTACATCATCCCGATGTTCATCGCAAGCTCCTTTGCAATGATGGTTTGGTACCAGGCTACCACGATTCTCGCAATCTACGCGGAGACCAGTGTTGACCTCAACTTCTTCGGTCACGAGGTTTCCCCGACCATCTACATGACGCTCCAGGCTATCATGGCAATCGTCTTCGGTTCCATCATCACCGGCCTCTGGAGTAAGCTCGGCGACAAGCAGCCGTCTACCCCGTGGAAGATGGGCTTCGGTACCATGCTCTACGGTGTCGGCACCCTGATCATGATCCTTCCGTTCCAGCTCTATGCACCGGGCGTGAAGGTCAGCCCGTACTGGCTGGTTGCATTCTACATGGTCGTTATCATCGGTGAGGGCATCTCCTACCCGGCTGGTAGCGCATCCGCTTCCGCACTCGCACCGGCGGCATTCGCAACCCAGATGATGCAGACTTGGAGTATGTCCGTGACGGCAGGCGCAAGCCTTTCGAACCTCGCTTCGAACTTCTACAAGGAAGGCAGCGAGACCACGTACTTCCTGCTCATCGGTGGCAGCACCTTCGTAGTCGGCCTTGTCATTGTTCTCGTCTCCAAGAAGCTCGCAAAGGAGATGGGTTTCACGAAGCAGGCGGCTTAAACAACCGAACAAACCGGAAATAAACTTCAGCACATTTAAAATGTAAGTTGCGCTGTCGGACCCGTGTCAAACGGGTTCGGCAGCCTTTGTTTTTCAGGATTTTCATCCCGCAACGCTCTGCACGATGCAGAGTCCACAGAAAGGAGAAGAACCATGGCAGGCAGACCTATGCTTGACAATGAGGCGATTTTCAAAGATCGCAGTTTTCTGGGGCATCCGAAAGGCTTGCTCACGATATGTCTACGGTATTTGTGTAACTCCTTTTCCTACTACGGTTTTACGGCAATCCTGATCTACTATCTCTATAAGGAAGCACCGGTCGGACTCGGCTTCGATAAGACAGAGGCGGCACAGCTCCTGTCGCTCTACTTTGCGCTCGTGGTCATCTGCGGCGTGGTCGGCTCTTACATGGCGGACCGTGTCTTCGGTGTCCGCAAGGCCCTGCGCATCATGAATATAATAGCGCCGATTCCCTACATGATACTTGCGATTCCGGGTTCCGGGGTCATCGGCTACGCAGTTGCGACCGGCCTTCTGCTCTGCAACAGCATGATCGCGGGCCAGTCCATGAACACGCTGACCGCAAAGCTCTATCAGCAGGGCGATGCGAGACGAGACAGCGCCTTCGCGTACATTTACATCATTGCAAACATCGGCTCCGCAATTCCGGCCGTGACCGGAACCATTGCGCTGCTCTTTAGCTACCACGCTGCGTTCGCGCTCTGCGCGGCGGCATCGGTGGTCGGTTCCACGATTTTCCTCTCGACGGAGCGCCGTGTGTTCGGCACCATTGCGGAGGAGCCTGCGGATCCGTTCCCGGAGGCAACCAGAAAGAAGGCAGTCTTCGTGCTTGCGGGCATTGTTGCAATCATCGCGGCAATCCTTGCATATCTCTTCAGCAACCGCATCATCACGATCAAGCAGTTTGCAAACACGGTGAGCTCGGTCGCAGTCTTCCTGCCGGCGATTTACCTGGTCTATGTGATTTCCAGTCCGAAGACCAAGCCGGAAGAGAAGCGCCGCGTGCTCTTCATTATCCCGATTTTCATTGCCTACTGCTTCACGAACCTGGTTTCCTACCAGGGCAACACCGTGCTCAGCATCTACGCGGAGACTTCGGTGAACATGAACTTCTTTGGCAAGGAGATCACCCCGGCTTCCTTCGTGACCCTGCAGTCGATTTTCTCCATCCTCTTCGGATCTCTGATTACGGGTCTCTGGGCAAAGCTCGGCAAGAAGCAGCCCACCACCCCGGGCAAGATGGGCATCGGCACGCTTTGCTACGGTATTTCGATTTTGATTATGGTCCTGCCCTTCCAGATTTACGCACCGGGCGAAAAGGCTAGTCCGCTCTGGCTCATCAGCTTCTACGCGGTCTACACCGTCGGCGAGGCAATCTGCTGGTCCGCGGGAACCTCTGCGGCGACCATCGTCGCACCGGCGGCCTTCGCAACGCAGATGCTCACCATCTGGTCCATGGGACAGTCGACCGGCGCCAGCCTCTCGGCGCTTGCTGCGAACTTCTACAAAGAGGGCAGTGAGTCCATGTATTTCCTGGTCATCGGTGTCGCAGTTGTCGCGGCAGCTGTGATTATCCTGGTACTGCAGAAGCCTCTGGCACACGGCATGGGCATCGACAAGAAGGACTGAGCCCGTCCGCAAAGTAAGATATAAGAGTAAGAATGTCCGCACTCCGGCGAAATGCCGGTGTGCGGACATTCTTTTTTTATATTTCGGGAATAGTACACAAAAATCTGTAAATAAAGCCGGGGTTGTACTTGTAAATGCTGAAAGATATGATACGCTTATGCAAAACAGCACGGATTATGCATAAAACCGGGCGCGCATCAAGGAGGAGAGGAGGTTCGTTTTTCACGGGCGTTTTGTTCGGCATTGATTCAACTTTGAACAGGAGGTTTTCGGTATGGAAGCGCTTGCAACGGCAGAGAAGGAGAGGGCTCGGCAGGAGGAAATCAGCAAACTGCAAAACGAGACCTGTTTCATCGGCCATCCCTTTGGTGTAGGCATTGTCAGTTTCAAGTACATGATGGGCAGCGTCACAAGCTACGGCTTCAGCGCCATCTTCATCTATTATCTCTATGCGGCGACGCCGAAGGGCTTGGGGCTCACCCAGCTTGAGGCTTCGCAGTTCATTACCCTCGACATAGCCCTCGGCTCCATCTTCGGCGTCATCGGCTCCTACATGGCGGACCGCGTCTTCGGAAACCGGCGAGCCTACCGTTTCTGCGCGATTACGGCGCCCATGTATTATTTCTCCTTCGCGATTCCGAATGTGGGCATGATGGGCCTCATTCTCTACTGCGTGGTCGGCTATGTGAACAGCGCGGTCGCGGGAAGCTCGCTCTACTCCCTGCTTGGCAAACTCTATGCCCAGGGCGATAAGCGGAGAGACGGTGCGTTCTCGGTCATCTACGTGCTCTCGAACATCGGCTCCATGTGCCCGGTCGTCATCGGTGGCATTGCCCTCGTTGCGGGCTATCAGGTGACCTTCTTCATCCTCGGTGTAATCGGCGCTCTCGGAAGTATCGTTTACCTGATACTTGAAAAGCGCGCCTTCGGCCCGCTCGGCATGGAGCCGGACGATCCGCTGCCGCCTGCGCAGAGAAAAAAGGCGGTTGCCCTGCTGATTGCGTTCTTCATCGCATTCGGCGGCATCCTCTTCCTGCTCTTTGATTTCAAGTTGCTCACAATCACGAGCTTTGCGAACATCGTCAGCGTGTTCACACTCATTCTCCCGGTCATCTACTTTGTCTATATTTTGAAAAGTAAGAAGACGAGCGATGCGGAGAGAAAGCGCCTGCCCTATCTGATTCCCATGTACATCTCGAGTGCGTTTGCGATGATGGTCTGGTATCAGGCGACCACGATACTCTCGATTTACGCGGAGACAAGCGTGAATCTGGTGTTCTTCGGACATCGCGTGGCCCCGAGTATTTACATGACTCTGCAGGCAATCTTTGCCATTGCAATCGGAACACTCTGCGCGGGCATTTGGAGTAAACTCGGCAGAAGACAGCCCTCGGCAGCTTGGAAGATGGGCTTCGGAACCATGTGCTACGGTCTCGGCACCCTGCTCATGATTCTGCCCTTCCAGCTCTACGCCCCCGGGGTTAAGGTCAATCCGTTCTGGTTGGTCGGCTTTTATCTCATTGTGATCATCGGCGAGGCAATTTCGTATCCCTCGGGCAATGCGGCGGCCTCGGCGCTCGCACCGGTCGCGTTCTCGACGCAGATGATGACGGTCTGGGGCTTTTCCGGCACGGCGGGTGCCAACCTCTCGACCCTGGCGTCGAACTTCTACCGCGAGGGCTCGGAGAGCCTCTACTTCCTCGGCATCGGCGGCAGCACGCTCCTGGTCGGTCTGATTTTAGTCATCTTCTCCAAGCGCTTTGCGAAGGGCATGGGACTCAACGAAAACGCGGAAGCCGCATAAGTCAAATAAGCCTCTGTCGGCAAAATGACGATAGAGGTTTATTTTATTTTTATATTTGTTAAAATTATGACAAAGAATAGCCGGTCGGTAGGATAAATATCCTTGAATTTAAACAATAGAGTGATACAATACAGATAGAGAGAGGTAATTTTTCCCAGTCACAGCAAGACACAGTTACAACGGCGGTTTCGCCGATGAAAATCGGATGGGAAAGGAGGTCTGTTTCTTTT
>CAJPKN010000084.1 GCA_905370385.1 Stomatobaculum longum | reverse complement strand
GAAGTATGATAGGTGTGAGACACGATTACGGCCCTCCGATTCGTTCTGTGGTGTTGACAAGCTGAATTTTGCTGTATCATTAGCCTGTATTGCAAAATGTGTTACATTTTGACATAATATAGAAAACGGAGGAAATCCATGCTTTTTGAATGGGACGAAAGCAAAGAAAAGAGAAACATTGTGAAGCATGGGCTTGATTTCAGTACCGCCGCGCTCATCTTTAATGATGTCAACCGCTTGGAGTGGTTTGACGAACGACATTCAGAACAGGAAGACCGCTATATCACGATAGGAGAAATAGGTGGAACTGCCGTGGTTGTTATGGTTGTATACACAGAACGGCTCGAAGTCATCCGGTTGATATCGGCAAGAAAAGCGACAAATGAAGAAAGGAGAGCCTACCATGATTCAAAGAGAGATTGACATAAAGAAACCTCTGACCAAAAAGCAGAAGGATATGTTGAAAGCACTAGAAGAGCGGCCGTTGACGCCGGATGAAACGTGTCGGGAGCTAACTGCGGAAGAACTGTCGTGTTTTCGGCGTGTGGCGGAACAGAAGCGGAAAGAGCGGTGCAAACAGACTGTCACCCTTAGGCTTTCTCCGGAAGCACTAAAAAAGGCAAAGATGCTTGGCAAAGGCTACACATCTGTTCTAAGTCGTATACTGGAAGAAGCGCTGGATAGCCCTGAGACGATTCGCCACAATCTGTAAAGAATCGTGCTTAAAAAGTCCCCTTTTTACCGGATGCCGTTGGTAAGAAGGGGACTTTTCACACGCCCGGGGCGAGGTCTGATTGTATTCTCAGCAAAGCTGTTTCGCCTTGTTCTGTAGATGAGCAGGTGTGCCTTCGTAGCTGTTGTGATAGGGCTGCATAGATTGCATGCGTTCTAACGGCGTCATAGAGAGCTCCCTTCAGGGCTTGTTTCGCACAGTACGGTATACCCCCGATCGTTCACCAAGACTGCCTCGTGATTGTTGAGCGGAATCAGCTTCAATGAATTTCGGTAGTGTTCCAGGGTTTCACGGGAGCTTGTCTCGAAGGGAAATTCTCCCAAATGCGGAAGAACGGAGTGGTCAAATACATTGAGGGCCGAATAATCCGTGAGATCGGGCGCAAGGGTTTTGTCGTCCATAATTTGATTGTATTCAATATCGGGTGCGGCGATGATTGCGCCTGCGGATTCGCCGATATAGAACATGCCCTCCCAGATGCGGCGCGCGAGAAGCTCTGTGAGATGCTTCTTTTTTAACTCCTGCAAAAGATAAAAGGTATTGCCGCCGGAGATGCAGACACAGGCTGCGCTCTCCAGTTCCTGTATCAGCACAGGTTCTTCGACCTTGGCAATATCGAGCATTTGCAGCTGATAGCCTAAGTCCTCCAACATCGCAATGCCCTCGTCAATAAAACCGGTATACGGCTCCACATTTCCGGCTGTGGGAATAAACGTAATTGTCTTGGAAGACAGTTTGGAAAGATAGTTCGCCGTGATTGTTTTTGTTCCGGCAAGATAGGATACAAGCAGCAGTTCCATTTTAAATCCTCCTTACCGCCGGGGGCGGTCTTCATTCGGAGTAGCGGCGTTGTCCTCATCCGCTAACACTTCGTGCTCTTTGCCCTCCCCTGCATTTAGGGCAGCGATACCGCGGCGCAGGTGGGCCTCGTTGCGCTTGATAAGGCGCGGAAAGACTGAAGGACGGAAATAAAAAGAGCCCGATCAACTGGACTGATTTGACAGCGCAGGCAGTTGTCGGGTTCCTCACAGGGCTCATTCTACTAATCATCGACAAGCTCTGGAAGTAAGAGCTGGGGGCGAAAGCCCCCTCCTCTTTAATAAGAATACCACACCTTCATTCTAAAATACAGATGAACATTGAAGTTATTATCGTAATTGCTATAGTCGCGGGGTTGCTCGGACAGGTCGCTTACCGTGCGTGGAGGAACAGCAGATGGTACGAAATCTGCAAGTGAAAAGGGGACGCAATCACGCCCTCTATTTCGTGTTGCATGAGTACTCTGCTACGGTACCTTTTTGCACTGTCACAGTACCTTTTTGGCTATCATAAAGCAAAGAGAAAGTGCACATCCGCACCGTTTCCGGCGTAGATGTGCACTCTTTTTGGTGATGGAGATGACGGGAGTCGAACCCGTGTCCAAAAACCGATTCCCCGTTCTTCTACTATCATAGTCAGCTCTTTGACATTCCCTCTGCCGCGCGGGAGCGGACGCCCTCACGGTTTTGGTAGCTTCATATTACGCCCTTACGTGCAAAGCTTAGCGCAAGTCGTTTCTCACAAAGTCGACGCCCGGGTCCCAAAGTGTGAGTGCTCTGGGGCGGACGGCAAGCCCTTAGGCTGCGTATGCTAAATTTTCGTTAGCGTTTGTATTTAAATTTGCCGTTTAACGCACCGCATGCGGATAGCTTCACCGGCTGCACGGTCCCTGTCGAAACCGGTACATCCCCGAATAGACCATCATTATAGCAGTTTTTCGGACTTCTAACAAGCTTAAAAGCCGGAAACCAGAAGCTTTCCTTCGCGATACTCAACGAGAAAGAGACGGCTCAGATCGCGGTGACCCATTTTTGCGAGACTCTCCGTGAGCCAAGCTTCGTCCTTGCCGATCAACTCCAGAATATCACGCTGAATCTGTCCGTCGGTAATCAGCGGGTACTTCGGGTTCTCCTCGCCGTAGGGAATCACGAGCAGCTGTCCGTTCTGCTCCACAACAACGCGCTGTAAGTCTTCTACGTAGTAGTAGCCTGCCGCGCGCAACTTAAAGGAGAGATCGTGCGCGGTGAGACCCACGCGGCGGCAGTTCTTGACGCTCAGCTTCCCGTGATTCACGATGACCAGGGGCTGACCGTCCAGAAGCTGTCCGATTGCGTGGTTGTTGGTCTTAATCCATTTGAGGCTTAAAATAACAATGCACCAGATGAGCAGAATCAGGATGTACTGCAAAATGGTGATTGCGCTGTTATAGATGGTACCGCCGATCACACCACCGAGTACATAGTTCTGAATCTGATCGCTTGCATTCGAGGGGGCTAAGTTTCCCTTGCCGCTAATGTTAATGACAAAGGAGAGGGAGAGGAGACCGATTAAAAGCTTAACGGCAACAAGAAAATAAAAATTGTTAAAAACAGACAGCATAGCGGATTCCTTTCAATGATGAATTTACTCCCGAATAAACTCGGGCTCTGTGCCGATAAACTCCATGGGCTCCAGATTGCAGGTGGTGTCATTCACATAGAGGACGCGATAGTACTTGTCCTTCGCAAAGATAATCAGGTTGCCGGAAAACTCGGTCGCATTGAGATAAACCTCTTCCGCAGGCACATTCAGTTCCTTTGCAATGCGTTCCACCGAATGAATTGCCAGAGTGACCTTCTGGCCGTTTGCCTGCAACTCCCGGTAGCGGTTCACTTGCAGGAGCGCCATGACAATCAGTAATAGGAGCGCAATCAGCGCGGGTTCGCGGTGGCGGGAACTCTGTTTGTCTTTAAAATAGCGTAGCCCGTTTACCAGTAAAATCAGAAACAAAACGGCTGCAATAATGAGTTGCACGCGGTTCATGCCGACATTGCGTCGCAGCAAAAAATCATAGGAATAAAATTTCATGGAATACCTCCGTGGCAGTGTCCTGCCGGACTCAATAATCAGAGAGATTCTATCATAGCCCTCTGATTCTATCATAGCCCTCTGATTGTTGACAGCAAAATCGTATGCGGAGTAGTGTATTCAATTGGATTAAGAAAAGCTTAATCCGAGAAAGCTGCCGAACGGCGTGGCTGCGTGTCGCCCGCCCCTGCTTATTCTTGAAAAGACTTGGCATTTTGTGTATGATTTCTCCATACGGGTTTGTGTCTTTGCCCGTCATTGTAGAGACAGGAGGATAGCATGAACTACGCAGAGGAATCACTGAAAAAGCATTACGAGTGGAAGGGTAAAATCAAGGTTGTTACGGATATTCCGGTTAAGACCTCGGAGGATTTATCGCTCGCATACACCCCGGGTGTTGCCGAGCCTTGCCTTGAGATTCAGAAGGATGTGAACAAGTCCTATGAACTGACGCGCCGCTGGAATCTGTGCGCGGTTGTGACGGACGGCACCGCGGTTCTCGGACTCGGCGACATCGGCCCGGAGGCAGGTATGCCGGTCATGGAGGGCAAGTGCGTGCTCTTCAAGGCATTCGGCGATGTGGATGCCTTCCCGCTTTGTGTGAAGTCCAAGGACGTGGATGAGATTGTCAACACGATTTATCTGCTCTCCGGTTCCTTCGGCGGTGTGAATCTCGAGGACATTGCGGCGCCGCGCTGCTTTGAAATCGAGCGCAAGCTGAAGGAGAAGTGCGATATTCCGATCTTCCACGACGATCAGCACGGAACGGCAATCGTTGTTCTCTCCGGTCTCATCAATGCACTGAAGGTGGTCGGCAAGGACAAGGAAGAGGTCAAGGTGGTTGTGAACGGACCGGGCAGCGCGGGCATCGCGGTCTCGAAGCTGCTGCTTTCCTACGGCTTTAAGAACTTAACGCTCTGCAACCGCGAAGGCATCATGAACGAGAACTCGAAGGATCTCAACTGGGCGCAGAAGGAGATGCTCGAGGTCACGAATCTCGATCGTAAGACCGGCACCTTGAAGGATGCGCTGGTCGGCGCGGACATCTTCCTCGGCTTCTCCGGCCCGAATATGGTCACGGAGGAGATGGTGAGAAGCATGAACAAGGATGCCATTATCTTTGCCTGCGCGAACCCGACCCCGGAGATTTTCCCGGATGAGGCAAAGAAGGGCGGCGCGAGAGTCATTTCGACCGGCAGATCGGACTTCCCGAACCAGATTAACAACGTGCTGGTGTTCCCGGGACTGTTCCGCGGTGCCTTCGATGTCCGCGCCAAGGATATCAACGAGGAGATGAAGATGGCGGCGGCGGTCGCAATCGCAAACCTGATTGCGGACGATGAAGTCAGCGAGGACAACATCATCCCGAAGGCTTTCGATCCGCGCGTTAAGGACGCTGTTTCCAAGGCAGTTGCCGAGGCGGCGAGACGCACGGGTGTCGCGAGAATCTGAAGCGCGAAATAACGGAGTAGGCAGAGACGGGCAAACAGGGCAAATAGGGCAAATAGATAGAAAGAAGGAATCACAATGGCAAAACACACCATTCTGTACGGCTGCGGCCACATTGCACCGGCGGAGGTTGAGGGAACGGAATACGAACAGCAGGAGAAGCTTGACTACCTGAAGATTTGCGGACGCTGCCCCGCCTGCGAAAAAGAATACAGAAGCGCACATCCGTCGCTTCGGGAAGCGTAAGGCGCTGCGATGAGATTGTGGATTTCCGGCACGGGTTCCGCCCTGCCGAAGAAAGTTGTGACGAACGATGACCTCGCAAAGGTCATCGATACGAGTGACGAGTGGATTTTTGCGCGCACCGGTATACACCAGCGCCATGTCGCGGATGAGACCGAGACCATAGAGACGCTGGGTGCCGCGGCGGCGGAGAAGGCCCTTGAAATGGCCGGTGTCTCCGCGGAGGAAATCGGACTGATTATCTTCGGCACTTGCACGGACGGCAATGTGACGCCGAGCGCGGCCTGCCAGGTGCAGGCGCTGATCGGCGCTGTGAACGCGGTCGCCTTCGATATCAACGCGGCCTGCTCCGGCTTCCTCTACTCCCTCCGCACGGCGGAAGGCCTCTTAAAGACCGGTCTCGCAACGAAGGCGCTGGTGATCGGCGGCGATCTTGTGACCCGCTACTTGGACTGGCAGGACAGAACCACCTGCGTGCTCTTCGGAGATGCGGTCGGCGCCGTGGTGCTCGAGACGACCGAGGATGAGTCGAAGGGCGATATCCTCGGTTCCGCGCTCGGCGCGGACGGCGTGAAGGGACATAACCTCACCGGTCGCACGGATCCGGACGACCATTTCCTCTCCATGAACGGACAGGAGGTGTTCCGCTTTGCGGTTCGCACCGTTCCGCTCTGCATTGAAGAGGCACTCCGGAATGCGGGTGTCGACAAGAAGGATGTGAGCGCCTATGTCCTGCACCAGGCAAATTCGCGCATCATCGAGGCGGTCGCCAAGTACCTCGGCGAGCCGCTCGACAAGTTCCCAATGAACCTCTCCGATACGGCAAATACCTCGGCGGGAAGCATTCCGACCCTCTTTGACCGACTGAACCGCGAGGGCCGCTTCAAACGGGGCGATATCCTTGTGCTCTCGGGCTTCGGCGGCGGCCTCACCTGGGGCGCAACGGTGATACGCTATTGACGTAAGGCAGAGAATCGGTTAAAAAAAGAAAGAAGCTATATTGACAAAGAAACGGCAAGTGTTCATTAACTTGCGCACAAAAAAAAGGAGATTACCATGTTTGAAAAGGTTAAGCAGATGATTGCAGAGCAGCTCAGCGCAGATGAGAGCACCCTCACCGAGGAGACTTCCTTCAAGGATGATCTCGGCGCGGACTCCCTGGATCTGTTCCAGCTGGTCATGGCGATGGAGGACGAGTTCAAGGTTGAGATTCCGAGCGAGGATCTTGAGAAGCTCGCTACGGTCGGCGATGTCATGAAGTACCTCAAGGACAAGGGCGTCGAAGAATGAAAACAAGAGTGACGGAGCTCCTCGGCATACGCTATCCCATCCTGCAGGGCGGGATGGCGTGGGTCGCCGAGCAGCATCTCGCGGCGGCGGTGAGTGAGGCCGGAGGCCTGGGCCTCATCGGCGGAGCGAGCGCACCCGGAGATGTGATTCGTGATATGCTCCGTGACGCAAAGCGCCTCACTTCGGCGCAGGTCGGTGTCAATGTCATGCTGATGTCTCCCCACGCGGACGATGTTGCGCGGGTGGTCATCGAAGAGGGCGTCAAGGTTGTCACGACCGGCGCGGGCATGCCGACCAAGTATATGGAGGACTGGAAGAAGGCTGGTGTCAAGGTCATTCCGGTGGTCGCTTCGGT
>CAJPKN010000083.1 GCA_905370385.1 Stomatobaculum longum | reverse complement strand
AACAGCCAGGACGGCAACAACAATGCCTATTGTCAGGACAATGCGGTCTCCTGGCTCGACTGGAAACAGGCGACCAAGGAGGCAGAGAGCGTTGACTTTGTGCGGGCGCTGATTGCCTTTCGAAGGGCGCATCCGGCACTCGGACGGCAGACACCGCCGCTCTTTCTCGATGTCGATGCCGTGGGCAGACCGGATGTCTCCTATCACGGCGAGCGGCCGTGGAAGGCGGAGACCGAGCCCTTCCGCCGTCAGCTCGGCATACTCTACAGCGGACATTACGCGAAATCGGAGAACGGCGAGGCAGACAACAGCCTGTTCTGTATCTATAATATGCACTGGGAAGCACACAGCTTTTCCTTGCCGCACCCTGAAAAGGGCACGGCTTGGCATCTCGCAATCAGAAGTTTCGGCGAGGCGCCGCACTGTCTCGAGGTCGGGGCGGAGGAAGTTCTGGCGGATCAGAGCAGCTTTTTACTTCCGGGACGGAGCATCGTCGTTTTGATTGCAAAGCCCCTTCCGACAGAGACAAAGACAAAACGAACGAAAAAGAGACAGGGAGATAGCAATGGCAGATAAGATTATTTTAACCGGAGACCGCCCGACGGGCAGACTGCACGTGGGCCACTATGTGGGTTCGCTCCGCAGAAGAGTCGCGCTGCAGAATTCCGGCGAGTACAAGAGAACCATGGTCATGATTGCGGACGCACAGGCGCTCACCGACAACTTTGACAATCCCGAGAAGGTCAGACAGAACATCATCGAAGTGGCGCTCGACTATCTCTCGGTGGGACTCGATCCCGAGAAGTCCACCCTCTTCATTCAGTCGCAGATCTCGGAACTCACCGAGCTCACCTTCTTCTACTCGAATCTCGTCACGGTTGCCAGACTGCAGCGTAACCCGACCGTCAAGAACGAGATTAAGCTCCGGAATTTTGAGGCGGATATCCCGGTCGGCTTCTTCACCTATCCGATCAGCCAGGCGGCGGATATCACGGCCTTTAAGGCGACCACGGTGCCGGTCGGTGAGGATCAGCTGCCGATGATCGAGCAGACGAGAGAGATTGTCCGGAAGTTCAATTCGATTTATGCGCCGGTGCTCGTGGAGCCGGAGGCGCTGATTCCGAGCGACGCAGCTTCCCGCCGTCTCCCGGGCACGGACGGCAAGGCAAAGATGTCCAAGTCCCTCGGCAACTGCATCTACCTCTCGGACGATGCGGATACGGTGGCGGCGCGCATCAAGACCATGTATACAGACCCGGAGCATCTCCGCGTGAGCGACCCGGGTCATTTGGAGGGGAACACCGTCTTTACTTATCTGGAGGCCTTCTCGCGTCCGGAGCATTTTGAGCGCTACCTGCCGGAGTACGCTTCTCTCGATGAATTGAAGGCGCACTACACGCGCGGCGGGCTCGGCGATGTCAAGGTGAAGAAGTTCCTGAATGCTGTGTTGCAGGAGGAACTCGAGCCGATTCGGAAGCGCAGAAAGGAATACGAGCGCGATATCTCCGCGGTCTATGAAATCCTGAAGAAGGGATCCGAGCGCGCGCGCGAAATCGCGGCGGAGACCTTGTCCGAGGTAAAGGACGCGATGAAAATCAATTATTTTGAGGACAGAGAGCTGATTCGCGAACAGGCGGAGCGCTTTCGGCAGGCGGCGGAATGACGAGCCGTATTCTGCTTTGCAGCTACCGGGGAGAGGCATACCTGGAAGAGCAGCTGGCTTCAATCGAAGGGCAGACGGAGAGGAATTTCCGTCTGCTTCTTTCGGATGATGCCTCACCGGACCGAAGCTTTGCGATTGCGGAGGCGGCGGCCGCGCGGGATGCCCGCGTGACAGCGCTTCGCCGGGACAAGGGAAGCGGAAGCGCCGCAAGGCACTTTTTAGAGCGGCTCCGGGATCCGGCCTTCTTTTCCGCGGCCGATGTCGACGACTACTATCTCTTCTCGGACCAGGACGATTGTTGGCACCGAGACAAGCTCGCGCGGCAAGTCCGCGCGATGCGCGCCATGGAGCGTCGCTACGGGAGTAAAGTACCGCTCTTACTCCACTGCGACCTCCGCGTGGTCTCGGCTGATGGGACGGAAATCGCGCCCTCTTATGTGCGCTACCAGAAAATGAGTCCGGCAAGACGGCGGTTCTGTCAGCTCCTCGTGCAGAACAATGTGACGGGCGGCGCCATGATTATGAACCATGCGCTCATGCGTCTCCTGGTCGCACACCCGGTGCCGGAAAACGCCGTGATGCACGACCACTGGATTGCGCTGGTCGCCGCGGCCTTCGGGAAAATAGGCTTCCTGGACCGCGCGCTCTATGACTATCGCCAGCACGGCGACAATGTGCTCGGAGCAAAGAAGGGCGGCGCGCTCTCGGAAATGAAGCGGCGGCTCGGGCTTTCGGGGGAGAGCCTCAAGGAGATGAACGAAAAGTCGGGAGCGGCCTACCGCGCCCTCTTTTTACAGGCGGAGGAATTTCGGTGGCAGTACGGCAAAGAACTTCCGGCAGAGGCAAAGAAGACGCTCGATGACTTCCTCGCGTTGCAACATAAAACAAGAATCGGAAAGGCAGTGGGCATTTTGCGCGGCGGTTTTACCTTTAACCTGCCGCACCGCACACTGGGTGAACTACTCTTTTTATGAGACAGAGAGAAGAGAGCGTCGCAGGGGGACTGTTCTGGAAATTGCTTGAGCTCCTCGGCGCGCAGGGCATTCAATTTGTCGTAGCGCTGCTCCTTGCGCGGCTCATGACGCCGGCGGAGTACGGCACCATAGGGCTGATTATGATCTTCATCACCCTCGCAAATGTCTTCGTGCAATCGGGCTTTGCGACCGCCCTGATTCAGGCGGAGCGGGTGGAGGAGGCGGATTTCAGCTCGGTCTTTTGGATCAGCCTCGCGGTTTCCGTGCCGGTCTACGGTCTCCTTGTTCTGGCGGCCCCCTTCATTGCCGCTTATTACGAGACCCCGGTCTTACAGCCCCTGCTCACCGCGATGGGACTGGTGCTGTTTCCCGGCGCCGTGATTTCGGTGCAGACTGCCTATGTGGCGCGCAACTTACAGTTCCGCAAACTCTTTGAGGCGACCATGGTTGCGGTCATTCTCTCCGGCGCGGTCGCGATTGTCATGGCACAGCGCGGTTACGGCGTGTTTGCGATGGCGGCGCAGCAGTTGGTCTACCATATCGCTCTGATGTTGGGACTTTTTGTTGCGGTCTCCTTCCGGCCGCGCGGCGGCATCGTCTTAAACCGGGTGGAGCGGCTCTTCTCCTTCGGCTGGAAGATACTGCTCTCCGGCCTCCTCGACACACTCTGGAATAATCTCTACGGGCTCTTAATCGGAAAGTATTATTCCAAGACGGCGCTCGGCGGCTACAATCGCGCGGAGCAGTTTCCGAAGCTCATCACCTCGAATCTCTCGGCGGCGATGCAGTCCGTGTTGCTGCCGACCTATGCGAGACACCAGAGCGAGAAGGAAAGCTTAAGGGAACTCCTCTCCCGCAGCCTAAGGCTCTCCGCCTTCGTGATTTTTCCGATGATGGCGGGTATGGCGGCGGTCGGGACAAGCTTAATCCGCACGCTCCTGACCGAAGATTGGCTGTTCTCCGTACCCTACCTCAGAATTCTCTGTCTCTGCTATGCCTTCTGGCCGCTGCATGTCAGCAATTTGCAGATGGTCACGGCGCTCGGGCGCAGCGACTGGTTTCTGAAACTAGAGTGCATAAAGAAGTTGCTCGGTGCCGTACTCCTTGCGCTGAGCCTCCGCCACGGCATGATGGGACTGCTTGTTTTTAAGGCGGTCGATGAGGCGCTCTGCACGGCTTTAAATGCCTATCCGGTCGGCAAGCTCCTCGGCTACGGGCCGCTTAGGCAGTACCGCGAGCTCGCACCGGCGGCGCTCTCTTCTATTCTGATGGGGACAGCGGTCTACCGGATGGAGGGAATAGCGCTCCGCGCGCCGCTGCTGTTGCTCTCCCAGCTCGCCGCGGGGGTGCTGCTCTACGGGATATTCTCACTCGTCTTTCAGCGCGAAACGCTCGCCGAGCTTCGGAACTTGATACGGACAAGAGGGAAAAAAGCATGAGGACAACAAAAGAGCGCCCGCTCGTCAGCATTTGTGCGGTCTGCTATAACCACGCAAATTATCTGGAACAGGCGCTAAAGGGCTTTCTCGCCCAGCGCGGGGCGTTTGAGATTGAAATTCTGATTCACGACGATGCTTCGACCGACGGCTCCGCGGATATCATACGGCGCTACGCCGCACGCTACCCGGACAAAATCTTCCCGATTTTACAGGAGGAGAATCAGTACAGTCGGGGACGGCAAAACATCTCGGGAATCTTTAACTTTCCGCGGGCGCGCGGCAAGTATATCGCCTTGATGGACTGCGACGATTACTGGTGCAATCCGGATAAACTGGAGCGGCAAGTGCGTTACCTGGAGTCCCATCCGGACTGCTCGATGACGGTGCACGCGGCGGCGGTGCAAAACGACCGCGGCGAACTCGTGAACCGGAATCTCATGCGCCCTTACCGCGGCGACCGCGATTTGAGCCCGGCGGAGCTGGTGGATAAGGCGGGCAGCTTCCCCTTCGGCGCCATGCTCCTGCGCCGAGAGGTGGTGGAAAAGCTACCGGACTGGTACTTCCGCTGCCCGGTCGGGGACAGGCCGCTGGAACTCCTCTCCGCCCTCAAGGGTTACTGCCACTATGCGGACCGCTTTGACAGCGTGTACCGCTTCCACGGCTCCGGCTCCTGGACCGAGGAGATGAAGAGCGGCGACTTCAAAAAGAAGCAGGACCGCTATGCCCGTGCGATGCGGGAGCTCTACCGCGCCTTTGACCGGGAGAGCGGCGGTCGCTATCACCGCGAGGCGGTCTCGGCTGCGCGGCGGGTCTACTTTTTGACGCGGGTTAATCTAAGGGATTACGGGGAGATCTTTTCGCCGCGAAACCGGCGCTACTACCGGGAACTGCCCCTGCGGGACCGCTTTTTCATACGCGCGGAGCGGGAACTGCCCTTCTTATTTGCGGGGCTCCGTCGCGTCCGGGACAGGATATTCGGACAAGAGCGATAAGATTCGCTTTAATTCCCGGGCGGGAAGTTGGCCGGGGGCAGAGCTCTCTCGGAGCGCACCGAAGCTCAGGCAGGAGCCGAATTCGGCACCCGAAATGCGACTCAGCACGCCGTGCGGTCCCATGCCGATCAGGACAAAGGGGCGATCGGCATTGCGCCTCCATTTGGCGGAAAACGCGAGGAGCGTGAGGAGGTCTTCCGTGCTCTTTGTCATGACTGCGAGTTTCGGGATGTCGGCGCCGCTATCCCGGAGTGCGGTCAAGGTTTCGCGGAGCACTTCCGTGGGCGGCGTCTCCGAAAAAAAGTGCCGGGAGGCAATGACGGGAATTCCGTGTGCCTTGAGCGCGGCAATGTGGGATGCGGGCTCTTTGAGTCCCGAAAAAAGTTCCACGTCCAGTAAGTCAGGGATCTTTTCTTCCGCAAGCCGAAGCTGAAGCCCGGCATAGTCGACGGCATCGAGCGGGAGTTTTCCGCCCTCCGATGAGCTACGGAAGGTGATGAGGAGAGGAAGTGTTCCGAGTTCGCGTTTTACTTCCCGCGCGAGGGCAAGAAACTCCGTTTCCGCGGGGAAGGGCGAGAGGCAGTCAATGCGCCATTCGATGAGATTCGCCGAGGCATCGGGCAGCAGGCGCAGTTCGGCAAAGAGTTCTTCCCGGTTTTTTCCGAGCAGCGGAACCGCGACTTTGACGGGACCGCTTCCGAGTGTCAAATGGTTTCGTGTAACTTCGCGCATGGCTATCCTCCCTAATATGAATCAGGGCTAGTTTAGCGGAGCGGACTCAGAAACGCAAGCGAAGAGAAAAGAGGCAATGATGGCAGAGACGAGTATTTACGGCAAGTTTACGGAGACCCTGCTCGAGCTGAAAAAGAGGCTGGAGCTTGAAATCCTATCCTGGAACGAGGAGGCGGTGCGGGAGGGAAAGCACAAGTGCTTTGAGCATCTGACCAGCCGCTTAAAGACCGAGGCCAGCATGCGGGAAAAGTTAAAGCGCAGGGGGCTCGCGGAGACTACGGAAAACGCACTCTATCAGATGAAGGATGCAATCGGACTCCGGATTGTGACGCGCTTTGTCGACGACATCTACCGCGTGAAGGCAAAGCTTGCGGCGCTGCCCGGTGTGGCAATCGATGAGGAAAAGGATTATATTCAGAATGTAAAGCCGAGCGGCTACCGGAGTTTACATTTGATTTTGCGCTGCGAAATCGAGACCGCGGATTTGTACGGTCGCATTCCGGGGCTTTTCTTTGCCGAGGTGCAGATACGCACCATTGCCATGGACTCCTGGGCGAGCCTTGAGCATGAGATGCACTATAAGCGGGAGGGCGAGAACCGCGCGCTGATTGCCGCCGAGTTAAAGCGCTGCGCGGACGATCTGGCCTCCTGCGATCTTTCGATGCAGACCATACGAAACCTGATACGGAAGGAGGAAGTATGAAGTTTTTGTTTGCCGAGGACGAGGTGGAGCTTTCGCGCGCGGTTTGCGCCGTGCTCCGTCATCAGGGAGACGAGGCGGATCCCGCCTACGACGGCGAAGAGGCGCTCAGGAAGGCGCGCGCCGGGAGTTATGATTGCATGGTCTTCGACGTGATGATGCCGCGGATGGACGGAATTTCCGTCGTGCGGGCCCTCCGTGCGGACGGGGACAGAACCCCCATGATTATCCTGACCGCAAAGACGCAGATTGAGGACAAAATCACGGGACTCGATGCCGGTGCGGATGACTACATCACCAAGCCTTTTGCGATGCGGGAACTGCTCGCGCGCATTCGGAGTGTCGCGCGGCGCTCCGGCTATCAGGTCGAGAAGCTGGAGCTCGGCAATGTGACCCTGGACACCGGAGAACAGGAGCTGATCGCAAAGAACTGTATGCGCCTCGGCAGCAAGGAGGCAAGGCTCATGGAGCTCTTTATGC
>CAJPKN010000082.1 GCA_905370385.1 Stomatobaculum longum | reverse complement strand
ACGCTCATCATCTCCCACAATAAGACGCTCGCGGCGCAGCTTTACAGCGAGATGAAGGAGTTCTTCCCGAAGAATGCGGTGGAGTACTTTGTCTCCTACTACGACTATTACCAGCCGGAGGCCTATGTGCCGCAGACGGACACCTACATCGAGAAGGATGCCGCGACCAACGAGGAGATAGACCGGCTTCGCAATTCGGCGACGAGCGCTCTCCTCGAGCGGGAGGATGTGATTGTCGTTGCGAGTGTCTCCTGCATTTACGGCCTCGGAAGCCCGACGGACTATAAAAACATGATGGTCAGTCTCCGCCCGGGACAGGAGAAGGATAGGGATGAGGTCATCGCAGAGCTCATCAATATCCAGTACAGCCGAAATGACCTCGACTTTCACCGCGGCACCTTCCGTGTGCGCGGCGACGTGATAGAGATTTTTCCGGCGGATCAGGATAAGCTTGCCTACCGCGTGGAGTTCTTCGGCGACGAGATCGATAAAATTACGGAGACAGATGTGCTGACCGGAAACCCGCTCGCGGAGGTGCTTCACATTTCGATTTACCCGGCGAACCACTACGTGGTGCCGCGCGAAAAGATCGAGCGTGCGGCCCGGGAGATACTCGCCGAATGCGAGGACTATGTGAAGCTCTTAAAGAGCGAGGATAAGCTCCTTGAGGCGCAGCGCATTGAAGAGCGGACGCACTACGATGTCGAGATGTTAAGGGAAACGGGATTTTGTTCCGGCATTGAGAACTACACCCGCTTTTTGACGGAGCAGAAGCCGGGCGAACCGCCGTTTACCTTGATTGACTATTTTCCGAAAGACTTTCTCACGATTGTCGATGAGAGCCATATCACGATATCGCAAATCGGCGGCATGTTTAACGGCAACTTTGCGCGAAAGTCAACGTTAGTAAAGTACGGCTTCCGCTTGCCGAGTTCCATGGACAACCGCCCGCTGAACTTCGCGGAGTTCGAGGAGCGCATGGACCGGATGCTCTTTGTCTCGGCGACGCCGAACCGCTATGAGGCGGAGCATGAACTGCTCCGCGCGGAACAGCTGATACGCCCGACCGGTCTTCTGGACCCCGAAATTTCGGTGCGCCCGGTCGAGGGACAGATTGACGACTTGCTCTTAGAAATCAACAAAGAGATTGAGAAGAAGAATAAAATTCTGGTCACGACGCTCACCAAGCGCATGGCGGAGGATCTAACGTCTTATCTCCGGGAGGTTGGCATCCGCGTCCGCTATCTGCACTCGGACATCGATACCCTGGAGCGCGCGCAGATCATCCGCGCCATGCGCCTCGATGAGTTCGATGTGCTGGTCGGCATCAATCTGCTCCGCGAGGGTCTTGATATCCCGGAGATTTCTCTGGTCGCGATTCTGGATGCCGACAAGGAGGGCTTCCTGCGCTCGGAGACCTCGCTCGTGCAGACCATAGGCCGTGCGGCGAGAAATGCCGAGGGGCACGTGATTATGTATGCCGATAACATGACGGACTCCATGCGCCGCGCCATTTCGGAGACAGAGCGCCGCCGCACGATTCAGGAGGCTTACAACAAGGCACACGGCATCACACCGACCACCATCAAAAAGGCGGTTCGAGATGTGATTATGATGACCAAAGCTGTCATTGCGGACCAAAAGCACTGGGACAAGGATCCGGAGTCCATGAGCGACGAGGAACTGCGTCGTCTCTCGAAGGAGCTTGAGAAGAAGATGCGCCAGGCGGCGGCCGAACTCAACTTCGAGGAGGCAGCGCGGCTCAGAGATCGCATGGGAGAGGTACTGCGCCTTCGCAGCGACCCCGAGAGCCGGGAGAAAGCGGCCGAGGTACAGCGCGCCGTCGCGGGTAAATTCGAGAAACCTGCGGAGCATAAGCGCAATCGGCGGGGCTAAAAGATAACCTTGCCCTGCGACACAAAACAGAGTATAGTAGTAGAGTACTTTGTGTTTGTAGCGCAGCTGGATAGCGCGTCAGACTCCGACTCTGAAGGTCGCGGGTTCGAATCCCGCCAGACACAGACCGAGAGAAGTCCGGAAACGGGCTTCTCTTTTTTTTGCGCCGCAAGTGCAACCGATGCGCAAGCTATGTCTGTGCAAAAGAGGAAAATCCGAGTATTTGCCCCTGCGCTTACCCTGACGGCGGCTTGTGCTTTTGCGTTTGGCGTAGCTGCTGCGCCGCTGTGTGACAATCTGCTTCCGTGAAGCGAGGATTGCATTCAGATATACAGAGCGCTGCGTGATAAAATTGCGGACTGGAGTCTCCCTTAAAATCATGCTAAAATGGTAGGATTACAAGGGAGGATAAACGAGTGCGTTACGAAAAGAACAGAAAGATCTTTGGAATCGATGAGCTCACCCTGCAGCGTTTCGGGCGATTTCTCCTGCTGCCGCTTGCTGCGCTCATTCTGATTCTTGTGATTCTCGCGCTGGATCACAAAAAGACGGCAAAGCCGAAAGAAAGCAAGGCGGAGACGGCAGGCTACGATTATGCGTCGGCCGCACCCGAAAAGACTTCGGACACGGAAATTCATACTCTGGTGCAGGACTATCTGACGGCGCGGGCCCAGGGCGATGCAGAGGAGCTCTATCAGATTTTCGGACTCTCCGACGAAGAGGGGCTCGCAAAATTAAAGGAGCAGATGGCGGCGGAAAAGAAGCTCTATGAGTCCTTTGAGAACACCTCAATCTATGTGATTCCGGGGGTGGAGAGCGGAAGCTATATCGCCTACATCGAGACCCAGGCTTGGTTCCGCAAGATTCAGACCCCGGCACCGGTCCTGCTCCGCGCCTACATCGTAAAGACCGATGAGGGTCTTCGGATGAAGACGGATGAGATGCTGAACGAGGCAGAGACGGCTGCGGTCAAGGCGGCCGAGGGCAGTGAGGCGGTCAAGAAGATGAACAACGACTACCGCACGGCGCTCGCGAAGGCAATTGTGAGCGATGCAAAGCTCGGTTCGCTCTACCAGAAACTCCGTGCGGGCGGCGGCGCAGCCGCGGCCGCAGATGCGGAAGAAGAGGAGAGCACCGAGGCGGTGACCGATGCGGTCATTGAAATTCCCGGCCGAGCAGGCACGGAGTCCGCAGAGACGAGCGCGGAGAGCGCCGCTCCGGCGGAAACGGCGGCGGAGACCGGCGCCGCGGCTTCGGAAGGGACGGAAGGCTGATGGAGTTAAAAGATTTTTACTACGAGTTGCCGGAGGAACTGATTGCACAGGATCCGCTCGAGGACAGAGCTTCCTCGCGCCTCATGGTGTTGCACAAGGAGAGCGGTGAAATTGAGCACAGACACTTCCGGGATATCACAGAGTACTTAAAACCCGGCGACTGTCTGGTCTTAAACGACACGAAGGTAATCCCGGCGCGCCTCATCGGCGAAAAGGTGGGCACGGGTGCCAAGGTGGAGGTTCTGCTCCTCACCAGGAAAGAGGACAGAACCTGGGAGACCCTGGTGAAGCCCGGCAGGAAGTGCCCCATCGGAACGAAGATCAGCTTCGGCGAGGGGAACCTCATCGGCGAGATTGTGGGACAGACCGAGGACGGCAATCGCTTTGTGCGCTTTTCCTACGAGGGTGTTTTTGAGGAAATCCTGGATGAACTCGGACAGATGCCTCTGCCGCCCTACATCCACCATCAGTTAAAAGACAAGAACCGCTACCAGACGGTCTATGCGGCGCACGAGGGCAGTGCGGCGGCGCCGACGGCGGGACTTCATTTTACCGAGGAGCTTTTAAAGTGTCTTGCGGAGAAGGGCATTATCATTGTGCGTGTGACCCTCCATGTGGGACTCGGCACCTTCCGCCCGGTGAAGGAGCAGGACATTCTGAAGCACCATATGCACGAGGAGTTCTATGTGGTGAGCGAGGAAGCCGCAGAGGCCGTGAACCGCGCAAAGGCGGCTGGCGGTCGCATTGTATGTGTCGGCACGACGAGCTGCCGCACCCTCGAATCCGCGGCGAATGAGGACGGAACACTGCGCGCGGAGAGCGGCTACACCAAAATCTTCATCTACCCCGGTTATCGCTTCCGCATTCTGGACTGCCTGATTACCAACTTCCATCTCCCCGAGTCCACACTGGTCATGCTGGTCAGTGCGCTCGCCGGGCGAGAGAAAATTCTGCATGCCTATCGCGAGGCGGTGAGGGAGCGCTACCGCTTCTTCAGCTTCGGGGATGCGATGTTCATCGAGTAAATCGGAGTTTCGTTATTGTCAAAGGACCTGGGCGTTAGCTCCGGTCCTTTGCTTATGCGCGGGGGAGAGCGCTAAACTTGACTGAATAGGCTCGCTTTGCCTATAATTGTAAGTTACAGCGGTATAACAGAGGCGTGAATCGGCGCCGGAGGGGGAGAACAGTGAATCAGAGCGAGGGAATGCGCATCAACAAGTTCTTGAGTGCGGCGGGCGTTTGCTCGCGCCGTGAGGCGGACCGGCTCATTGCGGCCGGCAAGGTGACGGTCGCGGGAGAGGTGGCGGAACTTGGGACGCTGGTCTCTGCCGGCATGGAAGTCAAAGTAAACGGCAAGCGGGTCGGCGCGGTCGAGGAGCTGGCCTCCAAAAAGAAGATTTTGATCGCGGTCAATAAGCCGGTCGGTGTGGTCTGCACGACGACGGATAACGACCGCGCGCCGAATATCGTGGACATGCTCGAGTACCCGGAGCGCATTTACCCGATCGGGCGGCTTGACAAGGACTCGGAGGGACTCCTGCTTCTCACGAATCAGGGCGAACTCGTGAACCAAATTTTGCGCTGTGAAAACGGGCATGAAAAGGAGTACATTGTCCGCGTGGACAAGGCGTTGACCGAGAATTTTCTGGACAAGCTGCGCCGCGGCGTGCACCTTGAGGAATTGCAGGTCACGACTCTGCCCTGCAAGGTAGAACCGCGGGACAAGACGAGCTTTGCGATTACCCTGACCCAGGGCTTAAACCGGCAGATTCGCCGCATGTGCGAGGCCTGCGGTTTTCACGTGATCAGCCTAAAGCGCATCCGCATCATGAACATACGCCTGAATAACCTGCACAGCGGTGCCTACCGCAATGTGACGGCATCGGAGCTTAAGACTCTGCTTGCCCTGCTTCAGGAGAAGCCGCGGAATCAGCAGAGCAAGACGGCGAAGACGGTGCGCACGGAGCAGCGGCGCAAGAAAAACTATGAAGCGCGGCAAAAGGCATATTTTAAGAGCCGCGGAAAGGAGGCGGGATCGTGGAAGAAAAAAAACTGAGAGAAAAGATGCAGGCCCTGATTGATACCCTGCTTCCGGCGGCGCGCGCCTACTATCAGGAGAGCCGCGAGATTATGAGTAACTTCGAGTACGACCGCGCCTATGACGAATTAAAGCGCCTCGAAGAGGAGAGCGGCATTGTGCTCTCGGGCTCCCCGACGCAGAGCGTGGGCTATGAAGTCTTGTCTTCGCTTCCCAAGGTAACCCATGAGCAGCCCATGCTCTCGCTCGATAAGACCAAGAGCGTGGACGAGCTGATTTCCTGGCTCGGAACGCAGAAGGCACTGCTCTCTTGGAAGATGGACGGCCTCACGATTGTGCTGCGCTACCGGGACGGCGCGCTCTATCAGGCGGTGACGCGCGGCAACGGTTACATCGGCGAACTCGTGACAGGAACCGTGCGGGCGTTTCGCAATGTGCCGCTCCGCATCCCGTTCAAGGGGGAGCTCCTGCTCCGCGGCGAAGCCCTGATGCGCTACTCGGATTTTGCGCGCATCAATGCGGAACTGCCGGAGACAGAGGCAAAGTATAAGAATCCGCGGAACCTCTGCACGGGCACGGTGCGTCAGCTGGACCCCGCGGTGACGGCGGCGCGCGGCGTCTATTTCCACGCCTTCTCCTTGGTGGAGGCGGAGGGGGTCGACTTCAACAACTCCCGCGCGGCGCAGTTTGCGTGGCTCAGAGACCAGGGCTTTGAGGTGGTCGAATACGAGACCGTGACCGCGGCTACCCTGCGGGACAGCGTGCTCCGTTTTGAAGCGAAGATTCCGGAGAACGACTTCCCCTCGGACGGCCTTGTGCTCTTGCTTGACGACATTGCCTACGGCGAGTCGCTTGGGCGCACGGCAAAGTTTCCGCGAAACGCGATTGCCTTCAAGTGGCAGGATGAGCAGGCGGAGACGGTGCTCCGCGAAATCGAGTGGAGCCCCTCGCGGACGGGGCTCATCAACCCGGTTGCGATTTTTGACCCGGTGGATCTTGAGGGCACCGAAGTGCGGCGCGCAAGCGTCCACAACGTGAGTGTGCTCCGCGGCTTAAAACTCGGCATAGGCGACCGCATTCGGGTCTACAAGGCAAATATGATCATTCCGCAGATTGCGGAGAATCTCACCAAGAGCGGAACGGCCGAGCCGCCCGCACACTGTCCGGTCTGCGGCACGGAGACGGAGATACGCAAGGAGAACGACGCGGAAACCCTCTACTGTGTAAACCCGGACTGCGCGATTAAACGTGTGAAGCGCTTTGCGCTGATGACGAGCCGCGACGCCTTTCACATCGAGGGACTCTCGGAGACCACGCTCGAAAAGCTGATTCAGGAGGGTTTCATCCACCGCTATGCGGATCTCTTTCACTTAAAGCGTGCGGAGGCGGATATCGCTGCGATGAAGGGGTTCGGCGAGGCCTCCGCGGCAAAGCTCATCGAGGCGGCCGAGAAGGCGAGAAGCATGCCCCTGTCCCGCTTTGTCTACGGCCTCGGCATTCCGGGTGTCGGTGTACAGAATGCGAAGGTGCTCGCAAAAGCCTTTCACGGCGATATTGCGGCGCTTCGCGCGGCGAGCGCGGAAGCGCTCACCGAGGTGGACGGCATCGGCGAAGTAATGGCGGCGGATATCGTGAATTTCTTTGCGGATCCGCGGGAGCAAGAGATTATCGACGAGCTCCTAAAGGAAGTGACGCTGGAACCCGAGGCGAGCGCCGGAGCAGCGTCCGAGCTCTACGTCGGAAAGGTCTTTGTGATCACGGGAAGCCTCACACAGTTCCCGAAT
>CAJPKN010000081.1 GCA_905370385.1 Stomatobaculum longum | reverse complement strand
ACTTCAGCCAGCCGGTCTACGATGACATCACCCTCTTTGCGATGTACGATGACTCTGACAGCGACAACACTTCCGGCGGAAGCGGCGGTGGTGGCGGTGGAAGTCGCGGCGGCAGTAGCGGTGGCGGAAGTCGCGGAGGAAGCAGCAGTCGCGGCAACGGCAGAGGCAGCAACATTGTGCCCACACCGAACGCAAACATTGCGACCACGCCGTCTGCAGCGACGAACCCGGATACGACGGACAATCAGCAAAGTTCGGATTCCGGAAAGCGGGCGGCAGGCACCGAGAAGATTGAAAAGTTGGATGGTGAGAGCGGCAGCCGCAGAAAGAAGCAGACAAGCGGCGACAAGAAGAGTAAGCGTCGCCTACCGAAGACGGGAGAAGCTTCTTTTGAACAGACAGTGCTGTGGAAAGAGGAGAGACGGGAAGAGACCGACTGAGGAATAACAGAATCAAAAGCTTGTGAGAGGAGCTGTGTCGTGCTTGCGACACAGCTCCTCTCTTTTTGTGCCTAAAAAAAATGACAAATCAAAATACAATGTTGAATTTTGAACTTATACAAAGAGAGCGTCATTGAATATTCACGGGTCATGTATTAGAGAGAGATGCGCTACATGGAAGATCCATGCTTTCCGGAATCAAAACAAGATGCAGACTCCATATCTTGAGTATTCTATGTGTCGAAATCACAATTAAAAGGGATGCAAGTATATCCGGAATATAAAAACTATGTTTTATTTTGCATCCAATGGTTGAATATCAAAGCAATAAAAGTTAAAATTGATTTAAAAATCTCGTTTTCAAGCTGGATATTGTTTATATATTCAAAACTATTTCGACGGACGTGGACGGAACAGAGACAAGACAGGAGGATTTCATGGCAGAAGGATGGTGGAAATATTGGAGAAGGGCGCTCGCAGTTTTGGTTGCGATGATACTCCTCGTTGAGGGGATGCCGCTTCAAACCTTAGCTCAGACCGGGCGGGACAGTTATATACCGCTGATTCAATCGGAGGACGATGAAGAAGAAGAGGACTATACCGAGGATGCGGAGATCATAGATGACAGACCTCTGCTCGCTTCGGGACTGTCACTGCGCGCGCTGCGCGCTTCGGGTTCGAATGCAACCCTCAGCAATGCGCTTCCGCTGGCAACGCCTTACGTCGCGTTTCGTCAGGCTTCCGGCGGCTATGCGCCGTGGACGGGACCGGTGGAAGATGCCAGCCTCACGGCAAGTAATAACTACGTAAAGCTCGACCCCGCAAATGCAGTGTTGAAAACGCCCGCGGATTTTGCCATCGGCAAGTACGGCGAGCGTATTTTCAGTGTACAGTTTGCGTTTCGTCCGAGTGAGGTTTCGGATTTGGTACGGAATAATCTCGCGATGGAACTCTGGATTCCGTCCGGGTTTAACTTAAACGGCATTCCGAGTTTGAACGGGGTATCGTTCTCGAGTGCCCGACAGGCAGACGGCAGCACAGTCCTTGTGGGCATTCCGACCCCGACAACCGCGAGCGTCAGCGGACAGCTCACCGTCACACAGGATGCCAATAAGTTAATCAATGAGCTTCCGATTTCAGGCGGAGAATTGCCGTTCCGCATGCGCATCATCAACAATTACCGTTCGATCGATCCGAGCAAGCCGCCGACACTCTATGCCTTGAATAGCGGAGATCACGATAAGACCGCAGAGTTGAAGCTTACAACCGTAAACGGCAATCCGACGATTACCGTTACGAATCTCTCGGACAGTCAGACCTTTATGCCCGGCGAGATAACCGGTGCCCAAAGCGCAAATGCAACCTTTGCCGGAAACATGATTGGCCGCAATGTCAAGACGAGCCAGGATTATCGCGCATCGGCAGAGGACAATGCCTATTACATACTCGGCGACGCAAATATGAATATCAGAGGCCCCTGGAGACGTAAGGGATTTGAAATTACGGTGCACAAGGACGAGGGCTATCTTGCGGACGGAACAAGAATCCACTTTGTCTTACCGGATGAGGGCGTGCGTTTTGACCAGGGCGGTGTGCTCTATTGGACTTACAAGACCGATGACGGAATCGAGCTTCCGTGGACGAATATCGGGGACCGCAATAACTTTGCAATCGGCGGAAATATCCGCGACCTGACCATCAACGGCGTATCGCTCTATAACCAGCAGGTTACGGCCAATGCATATCGTGAAGCGGTTCCGGGATCGCAACTCAGCTATGCGGACATCTATCGAAAGCCGGGTACTTTCCATCTGCGCTATTATCCGATGATGTATTATAACCGTCTCTATGAAGGCAACTGGGCGAATACGACTTATACAGCTGCATCCGGTTCCTATCTGGAGCAGCCGGATAACACGAACTTCGGTGCAAAGGCAAAGACCGAAGGTTCCCCGCTTAAGTTTACCTTAGTACAGGGAACCACACCCATACGTTTGAGAAACGATATCCTGGATCATACGCTCGGAGCCGATTATATTCCGACGGTGCTGAACTCTGTTCCCCAGTACAGCACGACTTCTCCGGAGTATGCCGACACCGAGGAATTGAAGGCTTCGTTCCGCTTTGACGATGCGGACGATGCGTTTAAAATTCAGGACAATCTTTCCGTCAAGTATGATTACGAGGAAGCACTTGCTCCGTACTACCTGAATAACTTGGGACTCGATCCGAAATACGGGCTCAGCTATCGGCTCTACATTAAGGATGCCGTGACGGGGCAGGTAGAAGTGAGAACACTGGTACCGGGAAATGAGTATCCGACTTACACGCCTCAGAGCATCAGCTATGCAGGGCAGACCGTTACCGAGTCCGTCATAGACGGCAGCGGCATTACGGACTACACCTTTGCGGATGCCGATGCGGCGGGCAACCGGAAGTATATTTCCCGCATTGAAGTCTTTAAGAAGAAGTACGACTATAACCACAAAGGAAGTTACAGTCTCTGGCAGTGGGGAGTCGGCAACGACAAGAATTGGTTTACCTATAAGCTCCGCGCCTATCATCACCGCCTCTCGGACGGCACCGACATCCCGGATAATTACGAGGCAAAGATTCAGCGGAGTGTTACCTCCGATCAGATTGCGGCAGAGAACGGAGAGGCGCAGTTTGCCAAGGAGTTCAAAATCAGAACGCGTCACCTCTCGGACAATCTTCGAGCGACTATAGACGGACTGAACCCGATGGAGGTAAACAAACATCCGGAAATCAACGCCTTCGGCCTCTTCGGTGTAGTCAAGTATCCGGATACGATGGATTACAATGTTGATGCGAACGGCGCACCGATTGCATTCGGACAGCCGAACTATGATCCGGTTGTCATGGAAATTGCGGGAGATGCCGTCACGCTCGCGGAGTACCTAGAGAAATCCGATCTTCGTCTCCTCGGCGTTACGGATCAAAACGGAACTTACCACGACCTCGCGGCAGAGGGCATTAACTCCGAGGATCCTGCTTATTTAAAGGACGGTATTTCTCGTTATTCGAATACGCGCGAGACGGTATTCACAAATGCAAATGACAACGGTCCCTTTGAGGGTAAGGTCTATGATTTAAAAGCAATCGCAAATCAACTCGGAACCGGTTACTTTACCGGAATGGTGGTTGCGCTCGAGAACATCAACAGCGTAAAGAGCAATACGGTGGGCGGAAACAAGCAGAATTATCGTTTTTTCACCCAGAAGGTATATCCGGGTCACATGAATTACGATGCGGTGGTCGGAACCGCGGGTGCCGCGGATTTGCCGAAACAGCTGCGCTACTCCAATGCGCTCTATTGCCGTTACAGTGATTATAAGAGTGAGGTGGTAGATCACAATCCGCCGCAGGACACCACGATTCACGGCATCAGTCAGTATCACGGTACGGCAAGAAAGGCGAACGGAAACTCTGCAAAATTAATTCTCGGCGATAGCGCCAAGGGAATCTCCGTGTTGGACCTTGATTACTATGTGAATCCCTGGTCTGTGATCGACGAATCCAGACTCGGACAGGAGTTTTTCCCGGCCGGCGCTGCGACGGATTTGGACCGGACGCGCTACAAGGTCAATGCCATCGGGCAGGGCCTCGGTCGACCGACCTCGAATGAGGCCAATTTCCGAGAACTGGAGCTCACACGCATCGAGGTGGATAACACCGGCGTGACGTATACCAACAGCGCGCAGCCGGAGATTTATTACCAGAATGCAAGTCTGGATTTTGCAGGCACCAGTCCGCAGTTGCTCTCGCTGGTCAATGCGGTCAGTTTCGGCGTGCAGTATTCCAGAACTTATCAGAACTTTATCATCGATGCGACGCTTTCGGACGGAACGACTAAGCACATTGAAGACACCCTGATGGGACAGGCGACGAGTGGTTTTAACGGACGACTCCATTATGTGATTCCCGGTGTCGATGTCAAAAACGGCCCCTACATCACGGCGCTCAAGATCAGTTTTCCGAACGAACTTAACTGGGGGGTTAACGGTGGCAAGATGGCGGCGGACGGCGGAATCGGCGGAAACGGCCTCCTGCCGACGGTCGGCCTCTCCTTGGTAAAACAAGACATTCCGAAAAAATATCCGGGGACCACGATTCCGGTCGGTTCGCTGAGCGAAAAAGACAGTGATGCGAACTACGATAAGCTGACCGTCAAGGCAAAACTCCACTTTGAGAATGTCTACGGCGACGATATGACGACGGATGCAAGTCGTTTTACCGTCGAGGGAGCTTCCGAGCGAATTGCGGGGCAGCAGGTCAATGTCGGTTTTTTGCAGAACTGGCTCAACTATCAGGCAATTACAACCTACCAGGGACGAGAGCTCCCCGTAGCGGGCGAGTTGCCCTTTGCACTCACGCCGAGTACCTATAACTACGCAATCAGCAAGAATTTAAAGATACGCCCCACCTATTATATTAAGGTCGACAAGAGCTTTACCTATGTTGACGGCAGCATGGTGGTTAAGGCCTATCAGAAAAATCCCGCGGGAACTTGGATCTGGGGACAGAGCAGTGCCAGTGTTAACTTTGTCCCGGCCGGAACAGGGGCCGGAGAGTCCGGTCATGCGGATTACGGTATCCTAATCGTCTCTATGGATCAGACGCCGGATTCCGAGCTCGCCATGCTCGGCAGAAATTTGGGCTATAGCAACGGATTGCTCTGGATGGGAACTTCCTATCAACTTAACTTCCGGTTGCAGGCCGGTTACTCCGCGGATCCGGTCAATGTAAAGCCGCTGCCCGGCGCTTGGCTCGATACCAAGTTTGACGCAAACCGTGACGGAAACGGCGGCAATGCGGACGATGTCACCGTCGAGACAAATAACGAGAACCGGCAGTTGGTGCAGGACGGACCGCGCGGCGCACAGTTCGGCAATGCGACGGCGGCAAAGGCAGGGGCAAGTGCGAACGAAGCGGAGATGCTCTATGCGCCGAATAACATCATTCACAAGATTAACCAGGTGACGGCACTCGGTTTGCTCGCGTTTGCGCAGGCAACCAAGCCCTTTGCGGAGAGCGCAACGGTCGTGGAGAGCCGAGATCTGAACAATAATCCGAACATCTTTAACGCCAAGGTCTTCCTCACCAGTGACGATGTGAATCCGACCAACGACTGGGAAATCTATATTCCGGTGCCGAAGAAGGGAGAGCAGTTCAATTACCAGAGCGGCGGAACAACGCAGAGCACACCGGCAGCGCAGTTCACCATGGATTACTACGGGGTCGACACTTCGGCGCTCACGGGTCTCAACTACACCATTTCGTACACGACAGACCAGAACCCGGCGGCAAACGGCTATACCGGTGCGAAGGCTGCGACCTGGACTACGACCAAGCCTGCGGATGCCGATATCACGATGGTCAAGGTGAATGTGAGCAATATGCCGGCGGGAAGAAAGGCATCGGTCACGCTTCGCTATCAGCTGCATGAGCGAAAAAATAAGATCCTCAACATGGATGATTATATCGTGACCTACGGAAACTTCCGCATGGGCACCAACCCTACGCCGTTTTACGGCACAAGCGGTCAGTCCAGTAATACACTGCGGTATATCTTGCGAGATTTGACCTTGAACGGTTATGCCTTCCAGGATACCGATTTTAACTCGGTGTATGACGCCGGGACGGACAGCTATCTGGGCGGCATCCAAATGCGTCTTCGCGAGGCGGACGGCGTCACGGAAGTGCTGCGAAATGACAACAATCAGGTGTTTGCCAACGGAACCAACGGCTTAGGATATTACTATCTCTACGTTCCGCACGAAGGCAATTGGACGGTCTGGGCAGACCGCTCCGGGGTATCGCCTGCGAGAAAGCTGGTTAAAAAAGATCAGGGCAGCGATCCGAGTGTGAGTTCCCGCTTTGACCGGAATACAGATCTTGCAACGGTCACGGTGATGGCAGATATTCCGGCGAGACAGTTTAATCTTCCCAATGTAAACGCGGGCTACTATAACGTGCCGCAGCTTGCCCTCGCGGATCAGGTCCTTCATGTGGGCGATGCCGCGACCACGGTGACGCCGACACTTACGAACCCGGTGGATCCCGCGAACCCGGTCGTGAACTATGCGATTCAGACGGGCGCGGCGACAGACCTCGTTTCGGTGAACGGTAGCGGCGCGGTAAGCGGTACGCTGACCCCGCAGAAGACGGGTGTCACGACTGTGCGACTCACAACAGACGACGGTTACGGAGAACTGATTACCAAGGATGTAAAAGTCACAGTATGGGCCGATGTGAAGTACGACAGCAACGGCGCGGACAGCGGTAGCATTTCGCCGAACGGCGAGCAGCTCTACCCGTCTACGACGGCGGCCGGTGCGGATGCGTACACGGATGAGACGACGGCGAAGAGTTCCGCGGGAACAGCCGGCGTGGATACCCAGCTCACACGTGCGGGTTACTACTTCGACGGCTGGAACACGAAGCCGGACGGCACCGGCACCGCGTATGCGGCGGGTGCTGCGATTAAGACCGGCAAGATTGACGGAGACTTAACACTCTACGCGGCCTGGAGACCGGTGACGCCGGCGACGGACAGCTTTAACATCGAGAAGCTCTTAAAGGGCGACTACGGCCTCCTGCCGGACGGCC
>CAJPKN010000080.1 GCA_905370385.1 Stomatobaculum longum | reverse complement strand
TGTGCCCGGGCAGCGCCGCTACCTCGAGGCAATAGTCGCCGACCGTGCGGCTCTCCCCCGGGTGTATGGGTGTGTAGGGAAAATCCCAGATATTTCGATAGCCCTCCACAAAGCCGTCCGCCGCTGACCAAAAGGCCTCATAGGTCTCCCGGTCATAGGTCTCGAGCCCGACCAGGCGAAAGAGCATGCGCCGTCCCTCATCTCCCATGAGCAGGGTATTCAGTATGGCACTTTGATCCATATCCTCCGGGTTTACAAAGATGCGCGCGCCCAAACGCTCGAGTTCCTGCGCCTGCCCGAGGTGATCCTTATGCCCGTGCGTAATCAAAACGTCAAGCTCCGCCGGGGAAAGCCGAAGCTCTTGAAACGCCCTTCGTAGTGTCTCTGCCCCGAAAGGGTCCAATCCCGCCGGAAAGCCGCAGTCAATCAACACGCTGCGCTCGCCGGGTTTTCCGCGCAAAATACCGTAATTCAAATGCCGGACGCCTACCATTTCGGTCTCGGCTTCGACCACAAAGACGCCCGGGAAAGGCTCCTGCGTCATCCGAGCACCAGCTTTGCCGCGCCGTAGATGCCGGCGTCGTTGCCGAGCTCCGCGAGCACCACGCGACCGCGGTTCTGAGAAATCTTCATATAGCGGTCGTAATAAACTCTGATTTTGTCGAGCAGGTAAGCCCCCGCCCGGGACACGCCGCCGCCGATGATAAAGATCTCCGGGTCTATGGTCATGCAGAGCATGGCCACGGTCTCACCGAGATACTTGGCGACCGTCTCCATGATTTCATCCGCGAGGGCATCGCCCTCCCGTCCGAGGTCGCAGACATCCTTCGCCGTCAGCTTGTCGCCGAAGGCGCGGAGGCCGCTCTCCCGCTCCTTTTCCTTCGCGAGGCGGCGTTTCGCTTCGCGGACAATGCCGGTGGCACTCGCAATCTGCTCAAGGCAACCGACCGCCCCGCAGTTACAGGGCTCGGTCTCGCCGTCCCGCACATGAATGTGCCCGATCTCACCCGCGAGTCCGTGCTTTCCGGTCACGATTTCACCGTCCATGATAATGCCGCCGCCGACACCGGTTCCGAGCGTAATGAGAACCGCATTCGCCGCACCTTCGCCGCCGCCGCGCCAAGCCTCACCGAGCGCAGCGACATTGGCATCGTTGCCGACCTCAACGCGAACACCGCCGAGCAGCTCCGAGAGTTCCCGCGCCGGGTACATCTCCCGCCAATTCAGGTTGACGCCTACTTCCACATAGCCGGTCGGTTGCACCGGTCCCGGAACCCCGAGTCCCACACCGATGAGCTCCGCCTTGCCGTGAAAACTCTCTTCCGTCATCGTTTGAATGCTCTTTGCAATGTCAGGCAACACATGGCTTCCGTTATCACTCGTATCGGTCGGAAAATCCCATTTCTTGATGAGCGTTCCGTCTTCCCGAAACATTCCCAACTTGATGCCGGTTCCGCCGACATCTACGCCAATGCAAATCTTCTCCATGTTTCTTCCCCTCCGCTCACTTTAGTTTTACTTCTTTGATGTGTGAGGCCCCGAGCCAGAGGTAGCGATTCTCTCCGGGGCGGCGCACGGCGCGCACCAGAGAAAAATCCACGTTTCCGCTGAACTGTTTGGTGCCGTTCTTTAAGAAAATCGTCAGGGTATCGCTCCCGAGCAGGAACACGGTCCCCTTGTCCACAAAGGAGGTGCTGTAGTGCTCGCCGAAGTTTGCGTGCATCACCCGCTCTCCGCTGCTGTTGTAAAGTTCTATGCGGTACGGCCCGTTTTTGGACACCGTATCGTTCAGAACTATGCCCACATAGGAGCGGTCAAAGCAGAGCGATCGTATCTCCTCCTCCGCCTCGACGGAGCTGTAGCCCTCCACCTTCTGTTCCCCGACCCGGAAAAAGAAGAGCCCGCGTGTGGACGCCGCAAAAGCGGTTCCGTTCTGCAGGTAGCGCACCTCCGAAATCAGATTCTTCCCGGCAAAGGGCTCCACGCCGCCGCGCATCGGTCCCTTGCCGCTGCTCTCTTTTTCCGAGAAATCGTAGGCTGCCACCTTGCCGTGGAGCACGCCGCCCTCGAGATAAGCAACTCCCACAAGGACCTGGCTGCCGTCATCCGAGAGATCGAGCGCCGTAAAGAAACCGTCGCCCTCGAGCAGCGCCTTGACCGTGATGTCGAGCACCGTGCCGTCCGGGTTGTAAAACTGAATGTAGCTCGCAACGCTGTCCTCTTCGAGCGTCGCGACAATGCCGCCGGCCGAAATCGAAGCGCTGTCCAAGCTTCGCTCCGTGCGGCATTCTCCGATTTTTCCGTGCTTCTCGTCAAAAATCTGAAGGATGTTTCCGGTGCGGTCCGCAATGACCGCGTAAGCCCCGTTGACATCAATGACTGGGTCCTTCATCTCAAAACTCGAGGACCAGTAGGTCTCGTTCTTTTCGCCGATATAGCTGACGCCGTCCTTCGAATACTTGAGAAAACCGCGCTTGAAGGGCTCGTAACCCACCAGGCTGCCCTGGCTCACGTCCTGCTGGTTCAGCACCGCATAGGCGCGGTAACTCTTACGCCCGTGATAAATGTTCCATGCGACCAGCACCGTAAGGAGGCCGGCCGTAATCCATATCAGTCTGCGCCAGTCCTTTTTCAGCGTGTTTGTTTCCGCCGCCATGCTCAGGACTCCTGTCGGTTCCGGTACTGTTCAACAGCTTCCGCCAAATTGGTTGCCGTCCCGTTGTCCATGATGTTCTTTAACGCCTCGATTTTTTCCTCCGACATGAACTCCTTGCCGAGCAGGGGTTCATAGGCTTCCGCGAGGCGGAGCGCCGCTGCCTGCCGTTCTTTGCCGATTTCGGTCAAGCGACTGTGGGTCTCTTCGTAAGCACTCTTCTTCTGGGTAATGCGCGGCTCTGCCTCTCCGCTGAGTTCCTTCGCAATGATTCCGCTGGTCTCCGCTTCGAATTTCTGCATCGCAGCCTGTTTCTTCTGCTGGGTCTCCTCAAGCCGCTGCTCTGCGGCGGAAATCTCACTGTCGTAGCTGTCCAGTGCATAGGGCTCGTCGCTCTTATCGCGCTGAATGCGCTTCTTTAACTTCTTGAGTTCCCTTGCGAGTGCTGTGAGTTCGTTCTGCATGCGCCGCCCCTCTTTCAGGGTCTCCAGATAACGGAGCTTGGAGCGCGTGCCGATGGCCGTGTAGATGCCGCCGATTACCACGATATCCGCAATGTAAATCAATACCAGAGCCGGTATATTGCGCAAGCGCTCGGGCAGCGCAAAGAAATAGATGCCGCAGGGCAATGCCACAAAGAGAGCTGCGACAAAGAGCAGAATCTTCATCCATTCGGCGAAATGCTGCGGCCAGTAGAGCGCATAGTAGAGCTTGGAGCGGAATATCGAGGGGACCCCGTTCTTCCGAAACAGTTCGCGGAGCGTGCGCTTGATCTCTGTCCGCTTGTCCTTGAGCGGGGCGGATTCCGACGCAATTCGCTCCTGCTTGCCTATGCTCTTTGCTCTCTCTTTCTTGGACTGCGCCCGCTTGACGGCATCCCGCTCTCGCGCGATTTCGTCGTCAAAGTTATCGCTGAGCTCTTTTCGGCGGTTCTGCACGGTGCGCTCAATGTTGTCCTTAAGGCTCTGCTCCTCCGCCATGAGTTCCTGACGGCGCTCCGCCTCCTGCACACCGAGCTCCTCCTCCTGCTTCCGAAGCTCTGCCTCCTTGATGACCGCCAAGCGCGCTTCCTCAAGGAACTTGCTGTAATCCATACCCGACTGTTCCACCCAAAACTCCTTTCTGAGCATCGCATTGCATTTGTGCCCCGCTTCCGCTACGATAGACGGACAGCTAACACTCAACTTGCAGATGCGGAGGTAAGCTCATGTTTCGTCTCTCCGGAAAATGTGTCCGGCACACCAAAATAATTCTAAACGCTGTCATTAACGATGAAAGCCGCGAAAAAAGCCGCACCGAAAAGGTGCTCGGCGCCGTCACCGCCCTCGCCGCGGAATTCGATCTCCCCTCGCCGCTCTGGCTTGAGAAGAACATCCGTGACTTCAAGCGCCGTGCGCGCACGCGTTTTACCGCCGATAACTTTCTCGAGGCGCTTCCCTTTGACTATATGGAGATTGAAGTCCTCGAAGAGTGAACTCAGAGCGCTTTCAGCATGCGAAGCGTGAGCTTTAAAAAGTTCTCGATTGCCTGCGCCGTAAATTCCGGATAATTCTCCGTTGCCTTCATATCCGCTTGATCGGAAATGGCGCGAATCACAAGGTAGGGCACGCCGTAGAGATAGGCCGTGTGCGCAATCGCGGCGCCCTCCATCTCGCAGCAGCTTCCGTGAAAGTCGCGGTACAGCTCTTCCTTCTTTTCCCGGCTCGCGACAAAGAGATCGCCGGACACCACGCGTCCCGTGTGAACCGTGACGCCGGAAGCGAGCTCCTCTTCGCAGGTCTTCGCGAGTTCCAGGAGTCTTTGATCTGCCGGAAACACACTGGTCTCCATTCTCGGAATCACGCCCTTCTCATAGCCGAAGGCCGTGACATTAAAATCATGCTCCAGGCAGTCCGTCGAGAGCACAATGTCACCGAGCTTTACCTCCGGCGCAATGCCGCCCGCAATGCCGGTATTCAGGATGCAGTCCGCATGAAAGCGCTCCATCAAGATGCTCGCCGCAACGGCTGCATTTACCTTGCCGATTCCGGAGCAGACAAGCGCAACGCCCTTCCCCTCGATTTTCCCCGTCAGAAAGCGCATACCCGCGCGTACTTCCTCTTTTGCCTCCGCAAGCCGCGCCGCAAGGCCGCTCACCTCTTCTTCCATAGCCCCAATGATACCTACCGTCATAATGCCTCCTTTGCCGCCTTGAGATAATGCCTTCCGCAGAGTAAAATACAAGACATAGCTTTCTTCATCTTACCCTGTAAGGAGAGGTTCGTAAATGAAAAAAATCGTTCTGACCGGCGGCGGCACCGCAGGTCACGTCACACCGAATATCGCCCTGCTCCCGGCGCTTCGCGAAGCCGGCTTTGAGGTCCTCTACATCGGCTCCTACGAGGGCATGGAGCGCAAGTTAATCGAAGCGACCGGCACGCCCTACCGCGGCATTTCTTCCGGCAAACTGCGCCGCTATTTCGACTGGAAAAACTTCACCGATCCCTTCCGCGTGTTGAAGGGCTACGGCGAGGCAAAGGCGATACTCAGAGAGTTCCGGCCGGACCTCGTCTTTTCGAAGGGCGGCTATGTCGCGGTTCCCGTGGTGCGCGCCGCAAAGCGCCTCGGCATTCCCGCCGTGATCCACGAGTCGGATATGACACCGGGACTCGCAAACCGCCTCTCCTACAGTGCTGCGACCAAAATCTGCTGTAACTTCCCCGAGACACTTTCCCTGCTCCCGAAAGACAAGGCCGTGCTCACCGGCTCTCCGATACGCGCGGAGCTCCTCTCGGGCAGCCGCGAGGCGGCCTATGAACGAACCGGCTTTACGACAGAGCGCCCGGTGCTCCTCGTGATCGGCGGAAGCCTCGGTTCCCGCGCGGTCAATGCGGCCGTCCGCGAGGCGCTTCCGGAACTCCTGAAAGAGTTCCAAGTGCTGCACATCGCAGGTAAGAACAATTTGGACACCGCGCTTTCCGACACCCCGGGCTACCGCCAGTTTGAGTATGTCTCCGAGGAATTAAAGGACTACTTTGCCCTCGCGGACATCATGGTGAGCCGCGCCGGTGCCAACGCCATCTGCGAAATTCTGGCGCTCCGAAAGCCCAATGTGCTGATACCGCTCTCCGCAAAGGCGAGCCGCGGCGACCAGATTCTGAATGCCCGCTCTTACGAAAAACAGGGCTACTCCCGCGTACTCGAGGAAGAAGCCCTGTCGCGCGAGACCTTGCTCGCAGCGATTCGCGAAACCTATGCGGACCGCGCGCGCTACCTCGCCGCAATGGAAGCGGGCGGCAGCGCGGACGGTGTGGCTCAGGTCATGTCCGTGCTGAACAGCGTGACTGCCGGTCGCCGGTAAAGCACGACCGCGAGCAGAAAACCGACCAGCAGACCGCCCGCATGCGCCGCGTTGTCAACCCCCTCGGTGAAGAAGCCGCTCAGCAGCATGATGCCCGAGAAAAAAAGAAGGTTGCGGATGCGGAACTCCTCAAAGCGACCGCGGTTTCTGATGAGCACCCAGATCAAGCCGCCGAGCACGGCGAAAACCACGCCCGAGGCACCCGCACTGAGAACCTTCTGTCCCATAGCTACCTCGACCGCAAGGGAAGCGGCCGAGGCGCCGACAGCCGAAAAGAGGTAAAAGATCAGGTATTTCACATGTCCCAGCGCGTGCTCCAGACTGTCGCCGGTCACAAAGAGAACAAACATATTGTTCCCGAGATGCCGTATGCCGAAGTGCAAAAAGGCCGCCGTGAGCAATCTCCAGTACTCCTGCCGCTCCAGAACATAGGGCGTATAGCTTGCGCCGCAGCGAAGCAAAACCTCATCGTCCCGCAGGCCGCCGCGCAGCGCCACATAGAGGAACACCAGTATATTCACAAGAATCAGGAAATCCGTGACCGGCGCATTTCGTCTTTTCCCGTACATGGTTTCAAAGCGCCTTGCGTATGCTCTCGGCAGTTGCCTTCAGTTCCTCTGCCTCTGCCTTTCCGGGCGTCCACGCGACCATCTCCGGACTGCCCTCATAGCGCGGTATCACATGGATGTGGAAGTGAAACACCGTCTGACCGGCCGCCGTGCCGTTGTTCTGGACAATGTTAAAGCCCGCGGCACCGAGTCCCTGCTTCATGGCCTTGCCGACCTTCCCGGCGAGCGAAAACGCCTCGCCCGCAGCCTTCTCCGGAAGCTCGGTGATGTCGCGATAGTGCTCTTTCGGCAGCACCAGCGCGTGTCCCTTGGACGCGGGGCCCAGATCCAAAATCACGCGAAAGCCTTCGTTCTCACAGATTTCCGTCGCCGGAATTTCTCCGTTTGCGATTTTACAGAAAATACAATCGTCTTGTCTCATCCTTATGCCTCCTCTTTCCGTGCAAACAAACTTGCCGCAGTGTTGTCTTTACTTTACAGCACTGCGGTTTTTTTGTCCATTTCAAGGGGCTCCCCCGACTACGCCTTACTGTTCCACAGGCTTCCGCACCCTCACCTTTTCCTCTTCCCCCTGTT
>CAJPKN010000079.1 GCA_905370385.1 Stomatobaculum longum | reverse complement strand
GCTGCCGTTTAAGTAGTACCAGCTGCCGCCGATTTTCTGCCAGCCGTTTTGCATGACACCGTTCGCATCGAAGTAGTGCCACTTGCCGCTGTCCTGTGCCCAGCCGGTCTTCATGACACCGCTCTGTCCGAGGAAGTACCACTTGCCGTCAAGCTTCAGCCAGCCGGTCTGCATCACGCCGTCCGCGCCGAAGTAGTAGCTGAGCGAATCGACTGTCTGCCGGCCTTTTTCCATGACGCCGTCATCGCCGAGGAAGTACCAGTTGCCCGCGAGCATGAGCCAGCGGGTCTGCATCGAACCGTCCTGATTGAGGTAGTAGAGGCTGCCGCTATCATCGAGCCATCCGGTCTGCATCGTGCCGTCCGGGCCCGCATAGTAGAACTTGCCGCCGTCGGAGAACCAGCCGATTTGAAGCGCGCCGCTTTCGGAAAAGTGATACCACTTGCCGTCAACCTGCTGCCAGCCGATGCACATCTTGCCGTTTGCGGGCTCAAAATAGCGCTTGGCACCATCGACCTCTTTAAAACCGCCGGTGAACACGGTGCCGTCGTCCTGCATATAGTAGGAGGCCTTGCCGTCAAATATCAGCGCGTTCTTTTGCATGCGGTAGTTCTGATAGTAGTACCACACACCGTCGAACTTTTTCCAGCTGTCCGCCGGAATTTTATCCGAGAAGTCCACGAACTGGAGGTCAATGTCCACATTGCCCTGTACGCCCGCCACGCTGCCGGAGTCCGTGCCCTGCCACATCACATAGCGGTCGTACTTCGGCATGCGCTCGTAGGCGGCGACCCAGACCGGGTACTGCGAGAGGGCGTTCATGTCAAGCTTGTTCTGCAACCAGTAGTCGTTCGCGTAGAGTATGGGGTAGTAGCCCGCATCGCTAATCTTCTTGCAAAAGGTGTGGACAATTTCGGTAATCTGATCTTTCGAGAGAGCACCGAGCGTTTTTTCATTTTCCGCGTCGAAGGCAATCGGATAGGAGATGGGATAGTCCTTGACGAGCTTCAGAATGAAGTCCGCCTCCTTAGCCGCCTCCTCGGGTGTGGTCGCATAGGAGTAAATGTAGGCGCCCAGTTTGACGCCTGCCTTGACGGCATTGTCCGCGTTCTCGCGGAACTTCGGGTCGGTATCCCCTTTGTAGCGGGTGCCGAGCATCACGAAGTCCACATCGTCCGCGGCTGCTTTCTGCCAGTCGATATCGCCTTGCCAGTGACTCACATCCACACCGCGGTGTCTAACGCCGTCAATCGTGGCACTTCCGTCAAAGAGACGGTAAGTGCCTTTCGACTGGCGGGTCAGCTTGTTTGCGCCGTAGGCGCTCAGGCAGAGAGAAAAGAGCAGGGTAGCGCTCAGCGCTGCGGCCGAGAGCCGTTTGACCGTTCTCTGCATGAGAGCCTCAATTCTTCTTTACGCCGGGGCCTGTGGTCTTGTCGCTCGGAAGGCCTTTTTTGCCGCCGGTACTCGCGCTTGCGGTCTCTGCCTCCTGCTTCGGCTCCTTGTAGATGCTCACTTCGGTTGCCGGAACGCTCTCGTTTCCGGTGTAAGCGCCGTTGCCGTCGAAGGTATAGCTCACGCCGTTCAGCGTAAGGGTCGTATTGCTGACCATCTTGCCGTCTGTGCCGAGGTAGTAGTAGTGGTCGTTCACATGAATCCAACCGGTCATCATGTGGCCGTTTGCGTCAAAGAACATCCACGCGTTGTTGATCTGCTTCCAGTTGTGGACCATCTTGCCGCTCTCCGGATCCATGTAGTAGCGGTTGGTGCCGTCGGAGAGCCAGCCGGACTTCATCTTGCCGTCCTGGCCGAAGTAGTAGTAGATGCCGTCAATCTGCTGCCAGCCGGTCTTCATTTTGCCGTCCGTACCCATCCAGAACCAGTCGTTGCCGATCTTCATCCACTTGAACGCGCAGCGCCCGTCTGCCTTGAAGTAGTACCAGCTGTTGTTCATGTTGCGCCAGCCCACCGCAAGTTCACCGGTGCCGCGCATAAAGAAGTAGTTGTCGCCGACCTTGAGCCAGTTCTCCTGCACCAGAACACCGTCTTCGAGGCAGTAATACCACTTGCCCTCGTCCTTAATCCAACCGGTCTGCATGAGGCCGTCGCTGCTGAAGTAGTACCACTTGCCGTCAATCTTCTGGAAGCCCTTGAGCATAACGCCGCTCGAAGGATCCATATAGTAGTAACCGTCCTTGGTCTGAATCCAGCCCTTGTGGCGATTGCCGCTGTTGTCGTAATACACCCAGTTGCCGTTTTCGGAAGTCCAGCCGCTCGCGGCAAAGCTGTTCATTGCCGGGGTGAGCGCAAGCGCCGCAAGGAGTGCTGCGGCAGCGAGATATTTGCGTTTCATGAAAAGTCCTCCTTCTCCTTAACTTTGAACCGAATCTTCTCCATTGTAACATTTATTTGAAGTGCGAGAAAGCTTCCGCAGTGGAAGAATCCTTACAGTTCTTTGACGGATTGCGCAAGATGGGCGTAGCCCTCCTTTGCGTAGCGGTACTGCGTGAGCGGATAGGTGCCGAAAGATACGCCGAGGGCCTCTTTGTAGACCGCCCAGAGTGCCCAGAGAAAACCGCCGAGTGCCATATAGGCGATTACAAGCTGCTCTGCCCGCTCCCGCGGCACATCGGTGTCGCCGTAGTAGTCAAGCAGGCGTTTTGCATAGGCGAAGTCCTTTTCCGCGTAGATAGTTGCCATCGCGAAGTCAATCAGCGGATCCGCCATGCCGGCATACTCCCAGTCAATCAGCTTGATGCCCTCCGCGGTAAAAAGGAAGTTTGCATAGACGGGGTCGATGTGCGAAAGCGTCTCGGGGCGCTGTAAGCCGTGAATCCAGCTGAGCAGGCGGTTCATTTTCTCGCGAACCTCCGCGTAGTCGAGGAAGGGAATCTCTCCCTTTTCCAGGCAGAGGGACTCGTAAAACGCAATGCGCTCACCGAGGTCAAAGCGCTGCGATACGCGGCAGGGCGCGGAATGCAGCTTTTTTAAGACAGCCATTGAGGCACGGAGATCTGCTTCGGAATCCGGGTCCGCACTCCGCGCGTCTTCGTAGTAGACCGAAATCTTATAGCCGTTCTCCGGGTTGAAGTAAATGAGTTCCTCCGCGAGGCCGAGCGGCGCAATGGCGCGGTAACTCTCGCCCTCGGCGCGGCGATCGATCAGCTTTTCGGTGCCCTCGCCCGGAATGCGGCAGATGTAGGCCTTGCCCTTGACTCGGAATAAGAAGGAACGGTTGGTCATGCCGGCTTTTAGGCACTCGATGCCGGTAATCTCAGACTCGGGAACCTGAAACACTTCGGAGATCAGGGCCATGGCCTTGCTGTCCGAATGGTCGCGGTAGGAGACATCGAAGGCGCGGAGCTCTTCCAAATTTTCAAACTCGTAGATGACGCCGTCCGGCTGCAAATTCACGCTGAGCGGCGGCGCCTTCTTTGCGGCGAGCAAATCGAGATAGACATTCTCCCAGTAGTACTGCTCTTTTCCGGGCGTGCGATAGGCCTCTTTCAGCGCCGGGAGCAGCGCAGCGCTGAACTCGCGGGACAGATAAACCGGGCCGTACATGACATCCGCATCGCGACCGCCGATCTCGACCCCGGTAATCACTTCTTTCTTATTATAGTGAAGCACCCACTCCCGGGTCTCTCCGCTCACGTGAACCGCGGCATACCAGCTGCCCGGCTCGTATGTGTGAAACAGATTTTCCTGCATCCAGTTGTCGGAGGAGAGGAGGTACACGTTTCTGTCCTCAAAAAGAGACGCCGCGTGGTAGACCGATGAAATGTTATTCATCGTCGAATAGTCGGGATTATAAAGAAGCTTTACGCCGTAGAGATCGATCAAATACTCAAAGGCTTCTTTTAAATAGCCGACCACGAGGGTGATGTCGGTAATGCCGACTTCACGGAGTTGGCGAATCTGGCGTTCTATCATGCGCTCGCCGTTTACCTTGAGCAGGCCCTTGGGACGCTCATAGGTGAGCGGAACGAAGCGAGAGCCGAAACCGGCCGCTAAAATTACGGCGCCGTCCACCCGAAAGGGCGCGAGATAATCCTGTCCGGCCGGAGTCAGCGTCGTGTCTTCCTTGAGGAGACCTGCGCTCTTTGCCTCCGAAAGCAGGGCGTTTACGCTGCCGAGCGAAGTGCGGACGCGAGATGCGAGGGCGCGCTGGGTGAGGCCCGGCTCGTTTGAGAGCTCCCGGAGGAGCAGGGCAAGTTTATCGGTCATGGCAAAAACCTCCTTGCGAGAGAGTGTGTGTTCATATGGCGATGATAATTTAAATATATGAACAGTATAGCAGGGCGGAGGGAAAGCGCAAGCATCGCAGCCGGGAAATGCAAAAGAAAGCAAAAGCCGGAGGAAGAAGCGGCGAAAGAAAACGAAGCGGGAGAAACGGATGGCAAGGAAAACGCAGCGCACAGCCGAGAAATGTGCCCGCCGTAACAATGAAGGCAGAAAAACGCGGCCGGCGGAAAGGAGATGCAGCAAAAAAGAAACAGAAAAGAGACAAAGAAGAGCTGCGGGCAGGAGGTGCGGGGAAGGAGAGCGAAGGCAAAACGCAGCGCCGGGCATGCAAAAACGCGCCTGTGCGAAAAAAAATCAAATAGACGGAGCTGTGGAGAATACGCGGTAAAAAACGTTGACAGAGAAGACTTATCCACAGTTTCGGGCATGAAAAACGCAGATTGTATTCAAATCAATACAATCTGCGGGTACAAACGAAGGTTTGTAATATTTCTGTAAGAAAATAGCCAGAGAAAAGGTATGGAAATTTTGCGAACTTAGGTCTATACTGTGCACTGTAAGAAAGAGAGGAACTGCTGTAAGGCATTTGTAAGTTGATTTTTGCGCCAAAGAGCGGTAAAATCTCTTCGTACGCAATTAGGGATTTCAGTGGTTTCAAAACAACAACGAAAAAGGAGAGTGCATTTATTATGAGAAAGCAGACCAAAATTGCTGCAATCGTTTCCGCAGCGGCGCTTCTTGCGATCGGTGCATCCATGACTTCTTTCGCAGCTACCGGCTGGCAGGAAGAGGACGGAACTTGGGTGTACTACAACAGAGCAGGTGAGAAGGTTGCAAACAGCTGGGAGTACTCCGGCGACAACCGTTTCTACCTTGACGACGCTGGCAACATGGCTACCGACAGCCTGATCGAGGACAACGACGATTACTACTACGTTGACGCGAACGGCGCAATGGTTCGTAACCGTTGGGTTGCTATCGACAACGAGAGCGCTGGCGAAGACAACCAGCCGGATGTTTGGTGGTACTACTTCCAGGCAAACGGTAAGGCTTACAAGAACAGCCACGCATCCGGCACCATCTTCAAGAGAGTCATCAACGGCAAGACCTATTGCTTCGATGAGGACGGCAAGATGCAGTACGGCTGGGTTAAGAAGGACGACGGTGTCACGGATTACGATGACAACGCGTACCAGGAGGCTGAGTACTACTTCGGCGACGAGAACGACGGCGCTATGAGCATCGGCTGGAGAGAGATCGCTCTGAGCGACGTTGCTGACGCTGAGGACGAGCAGCCGGGCGATTCCTACTGGGATTCCGACCAGGTTCGTTGGTTCTACTTCAAGGCTTCTGGCGCTAAGCAGACCAGCAGCACCAACAAGACCATCAACGGCAGAAAGTACGGCTTCGATCAGTACGGCCGTATGATCGCTGACTGGCACAACAACAGCCTCGGCGCTGCCACCTACCAGAACGCAAGCAGAAGAGGTTCCAGCAACAACGCTACGGCTACGGCTACGGCTGCTTATGCGAAGGACTTCATGTACTTCTCTTCTCCGGAAGACGGCGCTCGCTTCACCAAGGGCTGGTTCAAGGTTGTTCCGGGTTACTACCTCAACTATGCTGATTACGACAACGATACCGACAGATGGTACTATGCAGACGGCAACGGCAACCTCTATGCCGGCCAGATCAAGACCATCAAGGGCAAGAAGTATGCATTCGACCTTAAGGGCGGCATGATCTACGGCCTTGCACTGCTTCGCACCGATGGCAGCACCATCTACGAGTACGCAGATGATGAGAACAAGTACGACAGCCAGGATAAATTCATGGAGACCGCTCGCAACATGAGCAGCGACTGGGCGTTCTACTACTTCTCCGATAACGAGGATAAGGACGGCTCCATGAAGACCGGTACGCAGAAGATCTCCCTTGACGGCGAGAGCTTCAGCTTCAACTTCAAGAAGGGCGGCACGAAGAAGGGCCAGGGTGTCACCGGCATGAGCGAGAAGAAGTACTACCTCGGCGGTATGCTCCTCACGGCTGATGCTGACAACAAGATTGAGGTTGTCAACAAGACCACGCTTGAGAAGATCACTGTCAGCAAGCTCATCTCCGATCTTGGATTGACCGGTGTCGATGCTAGCAAGAAGATCGGCCAGGCTAACAAGGGCGATGTTATCTACACCAACACCGGTGTTGATACGGACGGCGCAAACCTTACGGCTCTTACCGGCAACTACGTTGTTGTCAACGTTTCCGGTACGGTTGTTAAGAGCGGCTCCAAGGTTGACGGCGACGGCTTCAAGGTTGTGCTTGACGGCAACAACAACATCAAGCAGATCATCGCTACCAACTAATTCCGACTGCATTAAGTTAAGTATCATCATTTCGAAATGAAATACTAATTGCGGCGACAGGAGGGCGGAAACGCCCTCCTGTTTTGCTTGCGTAAAAATTGTGAAGTTTCTGTGGGCTTAAGCTTGCAAAACTCTTACGAAACAGGGAAGAGGTCTTACAATCTCTGAAACTTCCTTGAGTTAAGGCGCTTTGTCCGCTATAATGCGGGCAGTACCGGCGTGGGTCGGTGATTGACAGGAGGATATCAAACATGAGAAAAATTTTTGCAGTTGCAGCGGCTACGGCGCTGACCTTTGCGATGAGCACCACGGCGTTTGCTGCATGGAAGCAGGATAAGACCGGTCAGTGGCGTTATATGACGAGTGATAGCACTTGGCTCACGAGCACCACGACGCCGGACGGCTACAAGGTGGATGTGAACGGCTACTGGGACGGCCAGCCGAGCACCAAGGCGGCACAGCAGGAGAGCGGCAATGTGAAGGATCAGGGCGAGAGCGCGGTCTCGCAGTACCGCATCGGCGGCACCCGTATCTTTAAGAT
>CAJPKN010000078.1 GCA_905370385.1 Stomatobaculum longum | reverse complement strand
CCCTATAAGGGGCGCTGTCATTGCAGGTTTTACCCGACCTGCTCGCAGTATGCGCTGGAGGCAATTGAAAAGTACGGTGCATGGAAGGGCGGAAAAATGGCACTCTTGCGTATTTTGCGTTGTCATCCCTTCTCAAAGGGCGGATATGACCCGGTTCCGTAAAATTGAAGTAATAGGAGGCAAGCCTTGGAGCTTATTTTTTTGACAAAGTCATCCGCGCCGATTATCGGTCAGGTCGCTTACGTCCTTGGAATGATCATGGACGCACTGTTCCGTTTCACGAGTCAGTTCGGCATTACGAACATCGGACTCAGCATTATTCTCTTCACCGTCATCACGAACCTTTTGATGTGGCCTCTTACGGTGTCACAGCAGAAGTCCTCGAAGTTGATGAGTGTTATGCAGCCGGAACTGCAGGCAGTTCAGAAAAAGTATAAGGGAAAGACAGATCAGGTCTCGATGGCGCGCATGCAGGCAGAGACGCGCGCAGTCTATCAAAAGTACGGAACGAGCATGAGCGGCAGCTGCCTTTTCCTGCTGATTCAGATGCCGATTCTCTTCGGTCTCTACCAGGTTATCTATAAGATCCCGGGCTATGTTCCTTCGGTGTACCGGGTTTTCGAGAGCATTGCAACGCCGGTAATGCAGCAGGGCAATTTTGTGAGCACACTGAGCGAAATCGCACCGAAGGTAAAACCGGTGTTGACGGATACCTCCGCGGTACAGAATGTCATTGATTTCCTCTATAAGTTTACGCCCGCGCAGTGGAACAGCCTTGAGCAGGCTTATCCGGCACTGGCATCGGTCATTTCCACAGGTTCCGCAGAGATTGCGAAGATGAACTACTTCCTCGGCGTCAATCTTGCGACACCGCCGTTCCAGGGCATTAACAGTCCGAATCTCGCATGGATTATCCCCTTCCTTTCTGCGGGGATACAGTGGTACTCGGCAAAACTCATGACCGCCGGCACAAAGAACAACAAGGCAAAAGTCGATGATGACAATATGATGGCGCAGCAGATGCAGAGCATGAACACGATGATGCCCGTCATGTCACTCTTCTTCTGCTTCACCCTTCCGGCAGGTATCGGTATTTACTGGGTTGCCAGCGGACTTTGCCGTATGCTTCAGCAGCTCGTAATCAACGCGCAGCTCAGCAAAATGGATGTCGATGAGATTGTAAGAAAGAATACGGAAAAGGCAAACGAGAAGGCGATACGCGAGGGAAAGAATCCGGCACTCGTAAAGAGTAACTCGGATCGACTGCTTCGCGAAGTTAAGCGCCAAGAGGAAGCGGAGAAGAACGAAGAAGAGCGTCAGCGTCAGCGCACCGAGAGAACGATGAAGCAAGTCGAAGATTCGACGGCATACTATCAGAAGAATGCCAAGCCGGGGTCGCTTGCTTCCAAGGCAAATATGGTTGCAATGTACGATGAGCGCGTCGCAACCAAACGCAAAAACAAAGGTAAAAACGTCGATCTTGCAGGCGGAGAGAAGGACAATGAAGACTGAAGTCACTGTGACAGGAAAGACCTATGATGAGGCACTCACCAAGGCTCTTCTGGAGCTCGAGACGACAAGCGATCGCTTAGAAGTCTCTGTTGTGGAACAGGGAAGCAGCGGTTTACTCGGTTTTATCGGAAGTAAGCCCTGGAAACTTCACGCAGTCATTAAGACAGCCGAGCAGCAGGAAGAGAAGCTGCCGGATCAGGCGGAAACTTGCGTGGAAGTCTGTGAAGAGGCAGCTCCCACAGAACCGGTCACTGTAACGCCGGTTATCGAAAATAAGCCCGCAAAGCAGCAGGGAGTAGAAGAAAAGGTGCCGCAGACGACGAACAAAACGCTTGAAGCGGCGAAACCGGAAAAGAAAATGCAGGATGCGAGCATCGAAACTTCGCTGGAAAACGGAAAGAAGGCCGGTATCGACTTCCTCAAAGAGCTCTTTGAAACGTTGAAGCTTGAGGCGGAAATCGATACGCAGATCAGAGCGCAGGAAAAAACCGTTATCTTTCACGTGAAGGGCGAGAACTTGGGTGCTCTGATCGGAAAGCGCGGTCAGACCCTGGATGCGTTGCAGTATCTGGTGAGTCATGTTGTCAACAAGAAGCAGGAGCCGTTTCTCCGCGTTAAGTTGGACATCGGTTCTTATCGGGAAAAGCAGGAAAATAAGTTGAGAGCTTTTGCCAGAAATGCGGCGCGCCGTGTCAAGCAGAGCGGTAAGCCCTATACACTGGATCCGATGACGCCGAATGAGAGACGTATCATCCATGCCGCATTGCAGCGTGATCGCTATGTGACCACACATTCCGAGGGCGAGGGTGAACAGCGCCATGTTGTCATCACGCTTCAGAAGGACGGAGACAGGCAGAAAAAAGAGGGGTCAATCAAATAAGTGCGAAAAGCTGCCGGCAAACAGAATGCTGGCAGCTTTTTGATTTGTCTTATCTTGGAAGGGAAAAGGATAGTTTTGAGAGAAGAACGAGAAACCGTCGCGGCCATTGCAACTGCACTCGGCGAAGGAGGCATCGGTATTATTCGCATCAGCGGTGATAAAGCACTTGAAATTGCGGATGCAGTCTTGGATCGACCGATTTCGGGAGCGACGGGTTATAGCATGCATTATCGTCATGTGCGGGATAAGGGAGAAGTTTTGGATGAAGTATTGGCGAGTGTATTTCGCGCACCGCACAGTTTTACGGGAGAGGACAGCGTGGAAATCAACTGCCACGGAGGGCTTTTTCTCTTACAGCGGGTGTTGGATGCGGTGATGCGTGCAGGCGCTCGTCCGGCAGAGCCGGGAGAATTCTCAAAGCGGGCTTTTTTGAACGGTAGAATCGATCTCGCGCAGGCAGAGGCCGTCATGGATTTAATCGGTGCAAAAAACGAGTATGCCCTGCAGGCCGCTATGAATCAACTGGACGGCAGACTCTCCGACAAAATGCAGGAGCTGCGCTCGGATATTCTGGATGAAATCGCTTGGATCGAGGCGGCCCTGGACGATCCGGAGAACTACGATTTGGAGGGATATCCAGCTTTACTTTCCGGGCGCATTGAGACGATGCTCGCTTCTTTGGAAGAGTTGCTTCGGAGCGCAGATCACTGGAGGCTCTCTAGAGATGGAATTCCGACTGTCATTCTCTGTTTGCCGACCGCCGGTAAATCGTCGCTCATGAATTTGCTTACCCAAAATGATGCGGCCATTGTGACAGACATTGCGGGCACCACGCGCGATATTCTGACGGAGCAGGTAAGGCTCGGGGAACTCTTACTCACGCTCTCGGACACGGCGGGGATCCGTGAGAGCAAGGACCAAATCGAGAGAATCGGCGTGGAACGTGCCAGAAAAGCTGCCGAAGCGGCGGAACTGCTGTTGCTGGTTTTGGACGGCTCCAAACCGCTCAGCGAAGAAGAAAAGGAACTCCTCTCCTATGCGGGCAAACGCAGAAGTATTTTGCTTCTCAACAAGGCCGATCTGGGACTGCGTATGGATGAGACAGAGCTACTGAGTACATACGGCCCCGGAAAGATACTTCGTTTTTCGACAAAAACAGCGGAGGGACTTTCCGCCCTAGAAGAGACAGTCACGGAACTCTTCTTCGAAGGCGTGTTTGACAATCGAAGCGAACTCCTTTCCGTCAATGCGCGTCACAAAGAGGCAATCAGAGAGGCAATCGAGAGTCTTCGCAATGTGCAGGCATCCGTCTCGGCAGGAATGCCGGAGGACTTCTTTTCGATTGATTTGAGTGCGGCGTACCGCGCACTCGGAACCATTACCGGAGACAGCGTTGAGGACGATGTCATCAATCGCATTTTTGAAAAGTTTTGCACAGGAAAGTAAGTGTGTGATGATAGAAGAGAGATATGATGTAATTGTAGTCGGAGCCGGTCATGCGGGCTGTGAGGCAGCATTGGCGGCAGCGCGTTTGGGGCTGAAGACAATTATTTTTACCGTAAGCGTTGACTCCATTGCCCTGATGCCCTGTAACCCGAATATAGGCGGAACGTCCAAGGGACATCTGGTGCGAGAACTCGACGCGCTGGGCGGCGAGATGGGACATGTGATCGATAAGACCTTTATCCAGTCGCGCATGCTCAACGAGTCGAAGGGGCCGGCGGTTCATTCGCTGCGCGCGCAGGCGGATAAACAGGCCTATATCGCGGAAATGCGTCGTGTTCTGGAGAGAAACCCACAAATTACGATACGGCAGGCAGAGATATCCACAATTTTAACCGAGGATGCTGTGGATAAACTGGGGAAAATACGCTGTATCGGTGTAAAAACAGTCTCGGGAAGTCTCTACTATGCCGGGGCTGTCATATTGGCGACCGGCGTGTATCTCAATGCGCGCTGTGTTTTCGGTGAGGTCAGCGAGGAAACGGGACCGAACGGGCTCAAGGCTGCCACAAAATTAACCGCTTCTCTTCTCTCCCTCGGCATCGAAATGCGTCGCTTTAAGACGGGAACACCGGCTCGGGTCGACGGAAAAACACTCGACTATTCCAAAATGCAAGAACAAAAGGGAGATGTGCCTGTAATTCCCTTTTCCTTCGACACCGATCCGGCCACAGTACAGCGGGAGCAGGTGAGCTGCTGGCTCACGCATACGGGCAGCGAAGTAAAGCGCCTGATTGAGGAAAACATCGATCGTTCGCCGCTCTACAACGGCGGTATTCACGGAACCGGTCCGCGTTACTGCCCCTCAATTGAAGATAAGGTGATGAAATTTCCGGACAAAGAGGGACATCAGATCTTTGTTGAGCCGGAGGGGCTGTATACCGATGAGATGTATCTCGGCGGTATGTCCTCTTCTCTTCCAGAGGATGTCCAATATGCGGTGATACACGCGACTCCCGGTCTTGAAAACGCTGTCATAGTACGCAATGCCTACGCGATAGAATACGATTGTATCGATGCGCGACAGTTGACTGCGAGTCTTGAGTTCAAGGAGATTCCGGCTCTCTTTGCAGCCGGACAGATCAACGGAAGCTCGGGTTACGAAGAGGCAGCGGCCCAGGGTCTGATTGCCGGAATCAACGCCGCACGGAAGATTCAAAAGAAAGAGCCGTTTGTTTTGGACCGTTCGGAGGCCTATATCGGTGTTCTGATTGATGACCTCGTGACGAAGGAGAGCCATGAACCTTATCGCATGATGACCTCGCGTTCGGAGTACCGCCTGTTGCTTCGGCAAGACAATGCGGACCTGCGTCTCTCGGAGCGCGGTTACGAGCTGGGATTGGTCGGGGAAGAAAAGATACAGAGACTCAGGGATAAACGAAGCGGAATCGAAGCCGAGCGGAAACGTCTCACGGCAACGCATATCGGTGCAAGTGCCGAGAATAATGAATTGCTTCTTAGACTGAATTCCACGCCTCTGAAAACCGGTATTTCTCTCGCGGAGCTTATCAAGCGACCGGAACTGAATTATGAGCTGATAGCGCCCTTGGATCCGGAACGCCCGAAATTGCCGCAATCTGTATGCGAACAGGTGAACATAGAATTGAAATACGAGGGCTATATTCGTCGCCAGGAACAACAGGTGAAACAATTCAAGCGCTTGGAAAACAAATTGCTGCCGGAAGATTTGGACTATGAGTCTGTCGGAAGTTTGCGCCTCGAAGCAGTGCAAAAGTTAAAGATGCTGAAGCCGGGATCCATAGGACAGGCCTCCCGCATTTCGGGCGTCTCACCTGCGGATATCTCGGTTTTGCTGGTCTGGCTGGAGTCCCACAAGTATAGAAAAGGAGGAAGCATATGACGCTTGAAGCGTTGAACGAGTTTGTCCGTGATATGCGAACAGCTTTGGAGCTCTTTCCGGAGTCGGAAAAACTGTCTTTGTCAGACGGACAGATTGCTCAGTTCGCACAGTTTTATGAAGATATGCTGGAGAAGAATCAGGTCATGAATCTGACCGGCATAACGGAGCGACGGGAAGTCATCGTGAAACACTATATCGACAGTCTGCTTCCCGCCTGCCTGCTCCCCGATTTTCCGAAACCCGGCACAAGACTTTTGGATCTCGGAAGCGGTGCGGGTTTTCCCGGCATTCCGCTTGCAATTGCTTTTCCGAACCTTCAGCTCACTTTAATGGACAGTCTTAATAAAAGGATTGTTTATTTGACAGATGAGATTGTAAAGCTCGGGCTGCAGAATCACACCGAAGCGCTCCACGCACGCGCAGAGGAATTGGCACGACAGGCAGGACAGCGGGAAGCTTATGACTATTGCAGCTCGCGTGCGGTTGCCCGTCTTGCGGTGCTCTCCGAGTATTGCCTTCCCTTTGTGAAGATCGGGGGGCAGATGCTTGCCTATAAAGCGGGAGAAATTGAGGAAGAGCTATCCGAAGCCCAATTTGCAATCAAGAAGTTGGGCGGTACAACGGATCAGGTAGTTTCCTTTTCACTTCCCGATGATGCGGGCAAGCGAAGCTTGGTGGTTATTCGAAAGATTAAGGAGACCCCGCGAATTTATCCGAGAAAAGCGGGGATGCCGACTAAGGCACCTCTGATGCAGAAATAAAATCAAACGTTGGCCGCTCAGGTTTGTTTTGAATGCCTGTACCGGAACGGAGATAATTCGAGTCGAAAGGGACTCGGAAGCGGACCCCGGAAAGAGTCGAGACTGTGTGGAAATCACCGCCTCGGCTCTTTTTTATATAATGTTTCACGTGAAACATTATAAGAGGAGTACATGTTTCACGTGAAAAGTCAGGTTACAAGGGCTAGCTGAATTTTTAATATGGCGAGGATTGCATCGGAATCGATCGATTCAACAAACATAGCGCTTGCGTAATTAAGAGACAATCGAATGCAGCATCGGATCATATTTCTCTGCATACTGTCGAGTACACAGTTCATCACAGCTGTATCTGATTGCGGGTCATTTCGAAACTGCGGGTATACTTAGACGGAGGATTAGACGAATTCAAGATCACTGTAGAATGCAAGGAAGCGGATTTTGATTCTGTTTCACGTGAAATCTAAGCGAGTACTGTGGTTGTGTTAATGAAAGTCCGGTGCTCGGTATTCTGTTTTGTACGAGGAAACGATACGGAAAACTGTCGCGTAAAGTAAAATGTAATAACAAAGCCAAACCTAAAGCCGAAGCTAAACCAAAAGCCAAAGCCAAACCAAAAGCCAAAGCCAAACCAAAAGCCAAAGCCA
>CAJPKN010000077.1 GCA_905370385.1 Stomatobaculum longum | reverse complement strand
CTGATGTCGCTCATGATGCTGGCTATGGTCTTCGTCATGATTACGATGTCGGTGGCAAGCGGACGGCGCATCGAAGAAGTGCTCTCGGAAATTCCGAAGATTCAGACGCCCGAACAGCCGATTACGGAAGTGGAAGACGGATCGGTGGTCTTTTCGAAGGTTTCGTTTTCCTACGGAAAGCGCGAGGAACCGGTCGATTGGGATAATCCGAAGGAAGTCAGGAAACAGAAGGAAAAGCAGGAGCGCATGGCAGCCGTTGAAAACGGGACCATGACACGGGAAGAGGCGATGCGGCAGGACCCGGATTTCCGCGAGGAAGAGAATCCGCGCTTTGTGCTGAGCGATGTTACGCTTTCGGTGCGTTCCGGTGAGACCATCGGTATCATCGGCGGAACCGGTTCCTCCAAGACCTCTCTGGTCAGTCTGATTCCGCGTCTCTATGACGCGACCGAGGGCGAGGTTCTGGTCGGCGGCAAGAACGTAAAGACCTATGACTTAAAGGTGCTCCGAGACGCAGTCGGCATGGTGCTCCAGAAGAACACTCTGTTTTCCGGAACCATTTACGATAACCTTCGCTGGGGAAATCCCGATGCGAGCGATGCGGACTGCGAGGAGGCTTGCCGCCTTGCCTGTGCCGATGAGTTCGTGCGGAGTTTTCCGGACGGCTATAACACCTGGATCGAACAGGGCGGCAGCAATGTGTCCGGCGGACAGAAACAGCGTCTCTGCATTGCGAGAGCGCTCTTAAAGAAGCCGAAAATTCTGATTCTCGACGACTCGACCAGCGCAGTCGATACCGCGACGGATGCTTCCATACGCAAGGCATTCCGGGAGAAGATTCCGAATACAACGAAGTTCATCATCTCCCAGCGCATTTCGGGCGTAAAGGATGCGGACCGCATTCTGGTGCTCGATGAGGGACGGGTGAGCGGTTTCGGCACCCACGAAGAATTGTTAAAAGACAATGAGATTTACGCCTCTGTGGTTGCCGCGCAGACAGAGGGCGGCGGCGACTTTGACGAGAGAGAGGAGGCGTAACGCGATGGCAAACACGAAGAAAAAGGCAAATCTGGGTAACATTACCTCGCGGAGCATGCGACGCCTGACTTCCGGTATTTTGAAGGATTACGGCCTGCAGATGCTGATTGTTCTGGTCTGTGTCATTGCGGCGGCTTTTGCGGATGCCTACGGCATGCTGTTCATTCAGAAACTGATTGACAACTATATCACCCCGCTATTGCACGCGGAGCAGCGTGATTTTGCGCCGCTTCTCGCTGCGCTGCAGCACATCTCGCTGATTTATCTGATTTCCGTGGTTGCGACCTACATCTATTCGATCCTTATGGTCTATGTGGGACAGGGGACGCTCCTCAAAATTCGGAAGCGCCTGTTTGCGCACATGGAGTCGCTGCCCATATCCTATTTTGATACGCATGCGCACGGAGACATCATGTCGGTCTATACGAACGACACGGACACCTTGCGCCAGCTGATTGTCGAGGTGTTCCCGCAGCTCGCCAGCATGATTCTTTCCGTCATCACGGTTCTCGCGAGCATGTTCCTTCTGCATGTTCCGCTCACGCTGATTGCGCTTGTTTTAACGGCGCTCATGCTCTTTATTTCCGGCAAGGTCGCGAATATCTCCGGCAAATATTTCGGCATTCAGCAGAAGGAGCTCGGCGGTCTGAACGGTTATATTGAGGAGATGATGGAGGGGCAGAAGGTTATCAAGGTTTTCTCCCATGAATCACAGAGCATTGCGGACTTTGAACAGCGGAACCAAAAACTCAGGGATGCGAGCGCAAAAGCGAACGGCATTGCGAATGTCCTGATGCCGATTGCGGCGCAACTCGGTCGCCTGCAGTATGTGCTGATAGCGACGGTCGGCGCAATCTTTGCACTGAACGGGAATTTCGGGCTCAGCATCGGCACGCTCGTTGCCTTCATGACCTTAAACCAGAACTTTACGCGCCCCATCACGCAGATTACGACCCAGCTGAATTCGGTTGCGATGGCGGCGGCAGGTGCCGACCGTATCTATCAGCTGCTCGATACACCGTCCGAGATCGACGAGGGTTATGTGACCCTGGTCCGTGTGATCAGAAATGCGGACGGTTCGCTTACCGAGACCAAACAGCGTACCGGACTCTGGGCGTGGCGGCATGTGCACAAGACGGATGGAAGCGTGGAACTGATCGAATTGGAAGGTCGCGTGGCACTCGAACATGTCGACTTCGGCTATGTGCCGGAGAAGACCGTGCTCCATGACATCAGCCTCTATGCGGAGAAGGGGCAGAAGATTGCTTTTGTGGGATCCACCGGCGCGGGCAAGACGACCATCACGAATCTCATCAACCGCTTCTACGAGATTCGGGAGGGAAAGATTCGCTACGACGGCATCAATATCTCAAAAATCAAAAAAGCGGATCTCCGCGCTTCGCTCGGCATCGTACTGCAGGACACCAACCTCTTTACCGGCACGGTGATGGAGAATATCCGCTTCGGGCGTCTGGATGCGACGGATGAAGAGTGCATCGAAGCCGCAAAGCTCGCGAATGCGGACGGCTTCATCAACCGCCTGCCGGACGGCTATCAGACCATGCTCCGCGGCAACGGCGCAAATCTCTCGCAGGGACAGCGGCAGCTGCTCGCGATTGCGCGGGCTGCGGTTATGGATCCGCCGGCCTTGATTCTTGACGAGGCGACTTCTTCGATCGACAGCCGGACCGAGCAGCTTGTGCAGCGCGGTATGGATTCCCTGATGAAGGGGCGTACTACCTTTGTGATCGCACATCGCCTCAGCACGATTAAAAATGCGGACTGTATCATGGTTATGGAGCAGGGACGCATCATTGAGCGCGGCAATCATGATGAGCTGCTTTTGAAGAAGGGGCGCTATTACCGACTGTATACGGGAAAGCAAGCTTGAGAAGCCGCGCCCCGCGTGCTATGATATTTCCAGATAAAAATGCACAGAGAAAAGGCGGAACAGGCATGAAAAAGAGAAGAGTAATGCTGAAACTCTCCGGCGAAGCGCTTGCAAGCGCAAGCGGCAAGGGCTATGACGAGGCGGTGGTCCGCGACATTGCGCGGCAGGTGAAGCGCTCGGTCGATGCGGGCGTCGAGGTCGGCATTGTCATCGGCGGCGGCAACTACTGGAGAGGCAGAACCGGGACGGAGATTGCCCGCGTGAAGGCCGACCAGATCGGTATGCTTGCTACCATCATGAACTGCATCTATGTCTCGGAGATTTTCCGCGGCGAGGGCATGGAGACGGAGATATTCAGTCCCTTCCTCTGCGGCGCGATGACCGAGCTCTTTTCGGTCGACAAGGCGAATGCGCTCTTTGCGGCAGGGAAGGTGCTCTTCTTTGCGGGCGGCACGGGACACCCGTATTTCTCGACCGATACCGGGATTGCACTTCGCGCGGCGGAACTCGGCGTGGACGAGATTTTGCTCGCAAAGTCGATCGACGGCGTCTACACGGCGGACCCGAAGCTCGATCCGAGCGCAAAGCGCTACGACACCCTGACCATGCAGGAGATGATTGACAAAAAACTCGGCGTCATCGACTTAACGGCGAGCGTGCTCTGCATGGAAAATAAGATTCCGCTCGCAATCTTTGATTTGCACGGCGACAATGCAATCGCGGATGCGCTCCGCGGCGTGATTCACGGCACAACGGTGACGGTATAACAAGATACCCTGGAGGATGAGATGGCAGACTTAAAGGATACACTCAAAGAGTTGGAAGAGAGAATGAACAAGACGATTTCGTTCATGCAGGAAGAGTTCTCGGCAATCCGTGCCGGCAGAGCCAATCCGCATGTGCTGGATCGCATTACGGTCGATTACTACGGCACCCAGACCCCGCTTCAGCAGGTCGGCAATATCTCTGTGCCGGAGGCAAGACTGATTTTAATTCAGCCCTGGGATAAGAGTCTTTTGCGGGAGATTGAAAAGGCTATCCTTACCTCGGATCTCGGCATCAATCCGACAAATGACGGTTCTGTGATTCGTCTCCTGTTCCCGGAACTCACCGAGGAGCGCAGAAAGGCACTTGCCAAGGACATCCGGAAGAAGGGAGAGGCGGCAAAGGTTGCGGTGCGCAACATTCGCCGCGACGGCGCCGATGCCTTCAAGAAGATGGAAAAGGCAAATGAGATTACCGAAGATGATCTCGCCGATGCGAACGAAAAGCTGCAGAAGCTGACGGACAAAGCGGTGGAGCGCATTGACAAGGCGGTCGAGGTCAAGGACAAGGAGCTTATGACAGTCTGACGTGCCGTTAAAGTGAAATCGAGTGGCGGTCCGAGCAGGACCGCCTTTTTCAACATAGGGAGGCAGAATGACAGAGCGTCTGGCGGGAAAAGTAATTCCCGAACACATTGCAATCATATTGGACGGAAACGGAAGATGGGCAGCGGAGCGCTCCCTGCCGCGCGCCATGGGACATAAGGCAGGCTGCGAGGCGGTGGAACAGACCGTGCGCGACTGCGCGGCGCTCGGCGTCAAGTACCTCACGGTCTACGGTTTTTCGACGGAAAACTGGAAACGTTCCGCCGAAGAAGTCGGTGCACTCATGCACCTCTTTCGCCTGTACTTAAAAAAGCTCTTAAAGGTCGCAAAGGAAGAGGGTTGTCGCTGCAAGATGATAGGCGATAAAGAGCGCTTTGCGCCGGATATCATCGAGAGCATTGACCGTCTGGTGGAGGAGACCAAGGACAATACGGGCATGACCTTTGTGATTGCGATCAATTACGGCGGTCGTGATGAACTGCGCCGCGCTTTTTTGCGTCTCCTGAACGAAAAGCGGAATAGCGGGGACACGAGTCTCACGGAAGAGGAGATTTCGAACAGCCTCGATACGGCGGGTATTCCGGACCCCGATCTTTTGATTCGCACGAGCGGTGAACTTCGCCTCTCCAATTTTCTGCTCTGGCAGCTTGCCTACAGCGAACTCTATGTCACGCCGCTCTATTGGCCGGACTTTAATCTAAGCGCGCTGGAAGACGCCATCCTCGCTTACAACCGGAGAGAGCGCCGCTTCGGCGGCAGATAAGGAGGAGCCATGTCCCGCTTACTGAATATCATCGGCAGCAAGAAATTTCGCCTTCGTCTGCTGAGCGGTCTTGTTCTGGTTTTGCTCGCCTTCCTGATACTCCGGCAGGGCGGCAAGCTTCTCTTTTTCAGCATGATGGCCATTTCTCTGGTCGGGCAGTATGAACTGTACCGCGTGCTCAAGATGGAGCGGGAACCGCTCGGTGCGGTCGGCTACCTGTCGAGCATAGGCTACTATCTGCTCTTACTCGTGCGCCATTACGACTACGGAATGCCGCTCATGATAGGCACGCTGATGGCATTGATGGCGCTCTTTGTGCTGAGTTACCCGCGATATCGGACGGAACAGATTTGCCGTGGGGCTTATGGGTGTGCTCTATACAACCGTCATGTTTGCCTACGTGTACCGCGTGCGCAGCATGCCGCACGGCGCGTATCTGGTCTGGCTCATCTTTATTTCGAGCTGGGGTTGTGACACCTGTGCCTATGTGGTGGGTATGCTGCTGGGTTCCCATCACTTTGCGCCGGTGCTGAGCCCGAAAAAGACCTTGGAAGGCTCGATCGGCGGTGCGGTCGGCGCGGCACTGCTCGGCCTTGCGTTCGGAACTTTCCTGCGCGAGGAGCTCACGGAACTCGGCAATCCGGGCTTTGCCTGCCTTTTTGCTTGTGCCTTCGGCGCAGTTATTTCGCAGGTCGGCGATCTCGCGGCCTCGGCCATCAAGCGCGATCACGAGGTCAAGGATTACGGAGACCTGATTCCGGGGCACGGCGGTATCCTGGACCGTTTTGACAGCCTCTTATTTACGGCTCCTGCCATTTTCTTTGCTCTGTTTTTATACAGCCAAATTGTCCATCACTGAGGAGGACAGCATGAGACATATTTCCATACTCGGTTCCACCGGTTCCATCGGAACGCAGACGCTCGATGTGGCGCGCGCAAACGGCGACATTCGCGTTGAGGCGCTCGCGGCGCACGGGAACATTGCGCTGCTCGAGGCGCAGATTCGGGAATTTCATCCGCGCACGGTTTGTGTTTATGACGAAACAAAAGCGGCCGAGTTAAAGACCAAGGTTGCCGATACCAAGACCAGAATCTGTGCGGGGCACGAGGGCCTTTTGGAGGTCGCGACCGAGGCAAAGGCGGAGACGCTTGTCACGGGAATCGTCGGCATGATAGGCATTGAGCCTACGGTAGCGGCGATACGTGAGGGCAAGAACATTGCGCTCGCAAATAAAGAAACGCTGGTCTGCGCGGGGCATCTCATTATGCCGCTCGCTGCGCGGGAAGGTGTCAAGATACTGCCGGTGGATTCGGAGCACTCGGCTATTTTTCAATGTCTTCGCGGCAACAAGAAGAATCGAATCCGGAAAATTTTGCTGACGGCTTCCGGCGGTCCCTTCCGCGGCTATACGAGAAAACAGCTTGAGAAAGTAACGCTGAAAGATGCGCTGCGCCATCCGACCTGGAATATGGGGCACAAGGTGACCATCGACTCCTCGACCATGGTGAACAAGGGGCTTGAGCTCATTGAGGCGCGCTGGCTCTTCGATGTCGAGGTAGATGACATTGAAGTTCTTGTGCAGCCCCAGAGCATTTTGCACTCTGCGGTCGAGTTCATGGACGGCGCGGTCATGGCGGAACTCGGGACGCCGGATATGAAGCTGCCCATCCAGTATGCCCTCTATTACCCGAAGCGCAGGAAACTTTCCGGCAGCGAGCGCCTCAATCTGGCAGCACTCGGAAAACTGGATTTCTCTGCGCCGGATTTCGAGGCGTTTCCCGGACTCAAACTCGCATACCACGCGGGGCGCACCGGCGGCAGTTTGCCGACGGTGTTCAATGCGGCGAATGAGGTCGCGGTTCGCGCCTTCCTGAACGGAAAAATCCGTTATTTGGAGATTGCGGCTTGCATTGCGGATGCGATGGAGCACCACGAGAAGGTGGGCATTTTAGCCTCGCCTACGGTTTCGGATATTCTGGCACTGCAGAAGACGACCGAACAGTGGCTCGCGGCACGCTATCATTTGGACTGAAACGAAGGAAGAGAGGGAGTCTGTGCAGCAGTTAATCAATGTCATCCTGTCAATTTTACTCTTTGGCTTTATCATTTTTTTCCATGAGCTCGGGCATTTTCTCGCGGCGCGACTTTTCGGTGTCGGTGTGGTCAG
>CAJPKN010000076.1 GCA_905370385.1 Stomatobaculum longum | reverse complement strand
TGCTTTGTATTGAAGGATGTAATTATACCTTTATTTCAGGAATTGCTTCGCTGCCAATATGCTTTATTGTAGCCTATATGCTGATACGACCAATTTGTGAAAATATTTGGTTTTTAGATTTCAAAATGAATCTGTGGCCATTGTTGATTATTTTACCTTTGCTCTTCTTGATTGGGCTACTGATTCCATATTTCACTTGTCGTATTATAACCGAGCAAAGTGTTGTCGAACGGTTAAAGTGCGGGGAATGAAGTAATGAAGCATAGAACTGTAAAACGAAAACGCAACGGTATAAGACGTATCCTGAGCTTGCTTTTTATTGTTCTCCTGCTGATTATAGTTAAAGTTTTCATAGGCAGTATTGGTATTTTCGGACAGTCGGCAGGTATGGAGCATGGTTGGAACTTAATGTTGGTCAATCAGGATTATAGGGTTCCAAGAAATTATAAGGTGGAATTAACCGAATTATCCAATTGGCAAAGTGTGGATTCCCGTATCTATCCATCCCTTCAGCAAAGGTAATTGAGCCAATAATTGCCCCTTTAGGGGCATCCAGGTGATAAAGAGAAAGCCAGCGCCTTTAGACGCTGGCTTGTAACGCGGGCTTATAGCCCGCATCCCGAACCACCCGTTTTACGGGTGGGGGCGATTGTCGATGCTATTTTGTATCCAAAAAGTTGTCTGTGCAAGCCGAGCGAATTCTCTCGGCGCAGCGTTATCAGAGCGCAGGCAGCACTCTCCGAAGCGTGATATCCGCCTTGCCCGCTTCGGGAATAAAGCGAAAGCTGGGACACTGTCCTCACTGAAAGCGGAGCGGGAGCTCAAGCTCCGCGCTTTCGAGAAGCGCTTTGTCGCGAAGCACGGTCTTGCCGGGACCATCCGCCACGAGCCTCCCCTTGTGCAGCACCAGCACGCGATCGCAGCAGTCGTAGACAAAGTCCAGATCGTGAGAGGCGAGGAGCAGGGCGGATGGGAGATTGCGGAGTATGTTCAGAAGGTTCCGCCGGTTTTTCGGATCCAGCGAGGCAGAGGGCTCATCGAGAAGCAAAAGCTCCGGCGAAAGGGTAAGCACCCCGGCAATCGCCGCGAGTTTTTTTTGGCCGCCCGAGAGGCGGTACACCGCGGTATCTGCCTTTCCTTCGAGTTTCACAAGAGAGAGCGCTTTCTCGGTCCGCGCCGCCACCTCTTCCGGCGCATAGCCGTAACTCTCGGCGGCAAAGGAGACATCCGCGCCGACGGTCGGCATAAAGAGCTGGTTCTCAGAGTCCTGAAACACATAGCCGATTCGTCTTCTGATTTTCGCCAGTGTCTTTTTTTCAAGCGAAAGCCCGCCGAAGGTAATGGCGGGAGTCTGTGCCTTGGTAGGTAGGAGAAGACCGACCAAGAGCTTTAAGAGCGTTGATTTTCCCGCGCCGTTTGCGCCGATTAAGCCGACGCGCTCGCCGGGGGCAAGCGAAAAGCAAAGTTCATCCAGAATGGGGCGTGCGCCCGCGCCGAGGTCCTCATAGGAGAACGAAAGTCCGGATACGTCTAACAAAAAGATACCTCCTTAGCCGCGGCGGGCGTGCCGCCGTTTAGGATAATAAGCCGCCGAAGCGTTCAAAGACCGGAAGCAAACGAAACAAAAGGCAGTAGGCAAGGCTCAGCAGGAGAAAGAGGAAGCTCGCGATGCCGCCGCGTTTCGCGTTCCGATATCCCGGCATGACTCCGGAAAAGCCGCGGAGTTTCATGCTCTCATAGATCAGTTCCGCGCGGTCTATGCTTCGTAAGAGCAGCTGCCCTATCATCGAGGCAAAGTTTCGCGGAGAGACCGCCTTTTTGCCCGGAGCGCGGAGCGCATAGGCATCCGCAAGCTGATCGCCCTCGCGGAGCAGCACGAAGAGATAGCGGTAGCTGAGAAGCAAAACCGTGGTAAAGAGGCGCGGGGCGTGAAGACGCGCGAGCGCCGCCGATAATTCGCAGATGCCGGTGCTCGCCGCGAGCAGAAAGACCGCGAGAAAGGCGAGCAGGCTCTTTAGTACGAGCACCGCAAGGAGCAGGATAGAAAACTTCCCGAAGAGCGCCGGGACAAGCCCCAGAAAGAGCGGAACCGGGAGCAGAAAGCGAAAGTCCCCGAGTGCCCGCCGCATGGGCAGGTCACCGAGGGGATAAAGGAGGCAGGGATAAATCGCCATGCCGAGCAGTCCCGAGAGCGCCGTTTGCGGAAAGGAGAGGGTCACCGCCAAGTAGATAAGGACACTCAGGAGCTTTGCGAGCGGCGAGAGACGCGTTAACAGCGTATCCCTTGCGGCGAGTTCTTCGAGCGCAAAGAGAGAGCGGGAGGCAGAGTCCAGGCGGCTCACTTTCGATATAACCTGCGGCGAAGCAGGTTTGCGAAGAGTGCCACTGTAAGGAGCACGGCGAGCGCGCCGAGGATCCCGGCTGCGGAGCTGCCGACGACGCCCTCACCGAGGCTGTAGTCCGGGAAGCGCGCGGTGAAATCCTGAACGGCTGCCGCAAGGCGGTGGAGAGGCGTTTCGACGCTCTCTAGCTCCGTGCTGCCGGTCAGGCGAAGCACCGACCACTCGAGGCCGTCCGGAAAAGCGGAGGCAAAGAGAGACAGTCCGCCCGCGGTCAAGAGGCTTGCAAGGAGCGCTAAGCCAAAGAAGCGTCCGGCGCTCAGCTTTTCGGCGCGCGCTGCAGAAGGCAGACTGTTTTGAAGGAGCGAGGGGCGCGCCTCAAAGACAAAGAGAAGGACGGCCGCCGTGATGAGCCCCTCGCCGAGACCGATTGCCAGGTGTATGGGCTGCATGAGCAGCAAGAAGGCGGTAAAAGGCAGGGGCGTCACGCCGGAAATTGCGGTCTCCAGAGAAACCGAGAAGGCGCCGAGCTGCATGCTGAGCACGGCACCGAGCAGCGAGGCGCTCACAATGCGCTTCTTGCTGATGCCGCCCTTCATGACAAGCTGCCAAAGTTTGCCGCCGAGGAAGCAGCCATAAAAGGCCATGTTCCAGATGTTTGCGCCGAGCGCAAGCAGACCGCCGTCCGCAAAGAGCAGGCACTGAATCGAGAGCACGGCGCACATGGTGAGAAACGCAGCCTCGGGGCCCACAATTGCGGCGAGCAGCATGCCGCCCGCAAGGTGGCCGGAGGAACCTGTGCCGGGTATCGTGAAATTGATCATCTGCGCGGCAAAGACAAAAGCGCCCATCACCCCCATCACGGGAATGCGGGACTCATTGTCCTCGCGCTTTAAGACGCGAACCGAATGCGCGAGCGCTGCACCCGAGCAGGCGTACATGGTGCCGGCGACCGGCGGGGACAGAAAAGCATCAGCCATATGCATGGAATTATGTCTCCTTTTTTTGTAGAGAATATAAGTTTGCAGCAGTAAATGTCAAGCGGATTTGAAAAGGGACGTGCACTGTGCTATAGTTTTTTTAGCAACAGTGAACTCAGGCGTTTCTTAGAAAAAAGGAGGCTTTTATGGCACTGCGCTACGAAAATGAAGCAAACGAAATTGTGGCTTACGATGAGAACGGCGTGAAGCGCGCCTGCTTGCAGTTCCCGGCACTGGACGATCAGACCGTGGATCTTGAGCACACCGTCGTAGAGGAGCCGCTCCGCGGTCAGGGGGTCGGTGCGGAACTGCTCGAGAAATTTGTGGTTCGCATGCGCGACGAGAAGAAGAAGGCGGTTCTCAGCTGCCCCTACGCAGCGAACTGGTTTGAGCAGCACCCGGAGAACAGCGATCTGGTCGCAGAAAAGAAGTGATGCGTTTAGAAGAAATCAGGGCTAAGATAGACAGCCTCGACGAGGAGATCAAGGCGCTCTTACTGGAGCGCCTTGCCTGCTCTCGAGAGGTGGCGAGCGCCAAAGCGGAACAGGGAGAGACACAGATATACCGCGCGGACCGGGAAGAGGCTATTTTGGAGCGGCTCGGCGGAGAGGTACCGGAGGAGCTTCGCCGGGAGTACCTTGCCATTGTGCGAAAGATTATGGAAACCAGCCGCATGTACCAGTACGGGCTGCTCTATGACTGGATGCCGGAGCGCTTTCAGGCGCTCTTTGCGGGCGTACCCTATGAGATTCCGGGGCAGAGAGTGAAACTCCTGCTCACGCGTCCCAATCGCCCGAATGCCATGTCTTCGATCCTCAGCATGGTGGGCGATTACGGCTATAACATGGAAAAGATGGAACTCTTATCCTACAGCGAGGACAGGGAGAGCGTGCGCTTTCTTCTCACCGTGCGCGGTGATCTCTCGGAGCGCCACATGCAAAAACTCATGGTGCAGCTCGCGGGCGAGAGTCAGGATTTTTGCATTATGGAAGTGCTTCGCTGAAGCAAAAAAAGAAAATCGAAAAACAGGTTGACAAAGCGGATACATGGCTTTATACTCTGTACTTGCAATAAGCAATGAGTGTGTGTAGCTCAGCTGGATAGAGCACTTGGCTACGGACCAAGGTGTCGGGGGTTCGAATCCTCTCACGCACGTACAACCCTCAAGCCCGTGTGGACTTGGGGGTTTTTGTATTATAAAATCGAACATACACCATCATACCAAACAGACAAAGGCGGATAACCATGAAAAAGCTTTTTTGGGGGGCAATGTATGTCCTCGCAGCGGCGCTGCTGGCACTGACCGTGTACCTCTATGTGTTGCCGGAGGGAGAGATTGCGCTCGGAGACCGTAAGACCGAAGAGAGCACGGCCGCATTGCAGCCGGTGCCCGAAATCAGTGTGGGCGGCATTACGGTTGAGGTCGGCGTGACCAAGCTTTCCGCACTCTTAGACCAGGGATTTACCTTGAAGTATGAAGATGAGGAAGGTTACTTTACAGACCTTGACCACAGCACGGCGGAGGCGGATCCCGCGACCCAGTACAGCGTGGTGCTCATGAAGAACGGCGACTATGTGGCGACCGTCAAGTACAGCAATGCAACCGAAGCGGTGTTGCCGATCGGCGCTTGTACCGTTGATGCGATGGAATTCAATACCGCGGCGCAGGGCTACGGCAAGCTTGAAATTCTGCTTGCGGGCGTGGACATGACGCAGGGCCTCGGTATGTCCGAGGTACCCGAGCGCTTTAAGGACTTTACGCGGGCCGGCGGCACGGTCGAAGAATACGATAAGACCACACTCACCGAAAACCAGTTTGTGGTGGCCTATGTGCGCGCCTCCGAGCTCAGCGAGAGCAAGGTGGGAGAGTTCGGCGTGATCAACTATCAGCCGGGCGGCGAAGGCACCGGCGGCGGACAGAGTGCCGCGAGTGAAACGGCGGAGAGCGGCGAAACTGTGAGTGCGGAAGCGGAGAGTGCGTCGGCGGAAGTGCAGGAGAGCGAGACTGCGGCGGCGGAGGAGAGCAATGGCAATCATTGAATCAAAAGAGCTTGTCTTTGACTACATCACCCGCGATGAGGAGGCAAAGGTCACGGATGTGAACCGCGCAATCGACGGCGTGAGCCTAAAGATTGAGGAGGGCAGCTTTGTCGCCATACTCGGGCACAACGGCTCCGGCAAATCCACCTTTGCAAAGACACTGAACGGTATCTTATTGCCGAGCGGCGGCGCCGTGTTTATTTCCGGTATGAATACCGCGGACGATGCAAAGCTCCTCGACATACGCCGCGAGGTCGGCATGGTGTTCCAGAATCCCGATAATCAGATTATTGCAAACCTGGTCGAGGACGATGTGGGCTTCGGACCCGAGAACCTCGGCGTGCCGACCGAAGACATCTGGAAGCGGGTCGATGCCGCACTCGAGGCAGTCGGCATGACCGCCTACCGCCTGAAATCGCCGAATCACCTTTCGGGCGGACAGAAGCAGCGCGTCGCGATTGCCGGTGTCATGGCCATGCATCCCAAGTGCATCGTGCTGGACGAGCCGACCGCCATGCTGGATCCGAACGGCAGAAAAGAAGTGATACGCACAATCACGGAACTAAATCGCAGCGAGGGCGTCACCGTGGTGCTGATTACGCACTACATGGAAGAAGTCGTCGGGGCGGATCGCCTGATTGTCATGGACGGCGGGCATGTCATTATGGACGGCACGCCGCGGGAAGTCTTTTCCCATGTGGAAGAATTGAAGCGCCTGCGCCTCGACGTACCGCAGGCCACCGAACTCGCACACGAGTTGAGACAGTGCGGCGTAAGTTTACCGGAAAGTGTGCTCTCCATGGAGGAGCTCGCGGAAGCTATACTGCCGCTTTGGAAGGAGAACTAAGCTGTGGGAATCCGCGCAGAACATCTGAGCTACACCTACGGAGGAGGGACTGCTTTCGAGCAGCCGGCACTCCGCGACGTGAGCTTTGAGATTCCGGACGGTCAGTTTGTGGGCCTCATAGGCCACACCGGCTCCGGAAAATCCACTCTGATACAGCATTTAAACGGCCTGATTCGCGCGACCGAGGGCAAACTCTTAGTCGACGGCGAGAACATCTACGAAAAGGGCTACAACATGCGGGCGCTCCGCACGAAAGTCGGGCTCGTATTTCAGTACCCGGAGCACCAGCTCTTTGAAATCGATGTATTCAAGGACGTGTGTTTCGGACCGAAGAACATGGGACTTCCGCAGGCTGAGATCGAGCAGCGCGCAAAAGAGGCGCTCGCAATGGTCGGGCTAACGGAGAAATTTTACAAGAAGTCTCCCTTTGAACTCTCGGGCGGACAGAAGCGCCGCGTCGCGATTGCGGGCGTACTTGCCATGAAACCGAAGGTCCTTGTGCTCGATGAGCCGACTGCGGGCCTCGATCCGCGCGGCAGAGACGAAATTCTGGACCGGGTGAAGGCACTGAACAGCGAATGGGGCCTCACGGTCATTCTGGTCTCCCACAGCATGGAAGATGTCGCAAAGTATGCGGAGCGCCTGCTCGTGATGAGTGGCGGAGAAAAGCGCTTTGACGGCACACCCAAAGAAGTGTTTAAGCACTACGAGGAACTCGAGGAACTCGGGCTCTCGGCGCCGCAGGTCAGCTACCTTGTGCAGCGCCTGCGCCGCGCGGGCATGCCGCTCAGCGATGAAATTACAACCGTCGCGGAGGCAAGGGATGCTTTGCGGGAACTCCTGAAGGGAGGTGCGCCGTGCTGAAGGATGTGACTCTCGGTCAGTACTACCCGGTGGACTCCGTACTCCATCGTCTGGACCCGAGAACCAAACTCGCAGGGACTATGGTTTACATTGTGGCGCTCTTTCTCTGCAACAACTGGCAGAGCTATGCGCTCGCGACCGTCTTTTTGGCGCACTGCATCGGCCTGTCCCGTGTGCCGCTCTCCTATATGCTGCGCGGTTTAAAGGGC
>CAJPKN010000075.1 GCA_905370385.1 Stomatobaculum longum | reverse complement strand
AGATAGGTCCGCTCGCCGCTCTGCTGTCTCCGCTGCTCGCGAATCGAGAGCGCAAACCAGATAATCAGAGCGACCGCAAACAGAAGCACAAACAACAATACACGAAAACGCAGTCTCCGCTTGGGACCGCGGTCCATTTTGATCGGCATAAGTTCCTTCTTCTTTCCGGCTCTATGATTGTAAAACGACTGTTCACATGTTATCCTGTTAACAAACAAACGGCAGAGGAGGCGGCTTTTGTATGAATGATGACAGACAAGATCGCAGAATCAGGAAAACTCGCTCGGCACTTCGCCGCTGTCTGAGTGCTCTTCTTTTGAAAAAGCCGGTCAAAGATATCAGCGTTCGCGAACTCACCGAACTTGCCGATATCAACCGGGGTACTTTCTACCTGCATTACCACGATGTCTTTGATCTCTTGCAGAATCTGGAAGAGGAGATGTTCCTGAAATACACAGCGTTGCTCGACCGCCACGATGCAGAGGAAGTCAAGGAAAGTCCGCGGAAACTCTTGGTCGATCTGCTCTGTTTCATTCAGGAGAACGCGGACTTAATCCGCATTCTGATCGGTTCAAACGGCGATCCGAACTTTCTCCAGCGACTCCGTTCCGTCTTCCAGGAAAAGATTTTGGTGCCCTGGTGGCAGTCCATTGCCGGCAAATCCGAACAGGAATACGAGTACTTCTATTCCTATATCACGGAGGGCACAATCGGTTTAATCCACCGTTGGGTGGAAAACGGCACGGACCTCTCTCCCGAGGAAATGGCAACGCTCGCGGAGCGCTTCATCGTCTTCGGTTCCTCCACCCTGCTTCCGCCCGGTTGGACCCTCAATGACCGGGACTGAATCAAATAACAGAAAAGAGCGTCGGCACATTGCCGACGCTCTTTTTGTCTCCGTCAAATATCACCCGGCTTCTCAATCTGGACAATTGCGGACTTCTGCATCGGGATTCGGCAATTCTTGTTGTTGCCAAACTCAACGATTACCGTGTCTTCCGTCATGTCGATGATGACTCCGTAGAAGCCGGAAGTCGTGAGCACCGAGTCACCGACCGCAATGCTCGAAAGCAGCGCCTCCTGCTCCTTCTTCTGCTTCTGCTGCGGACGGTATGCCATGAAATAAATCAGCGCACCGAAAAAGATAATGTAAACGCCCCAGAACAGAATGTTGTTTGTTCCGCCTGTCAGTAAGACTCCGCTCATGCTTTTGCCTCCATGCCCTCTATTTTTCTTTCCTTATATGCCCGGAACTCACCTCGATCGATGGCGTCACGGATTTCTTGCATCATTGTATTATAAAAGTACAGATTGTGCAAGACGCAAAGCCGCATCCCGAGCATCTCTCCCGCCTTCAAAAGGTGACGAATGTAGGCGCGGGAATAGGAGCGGCAGGCCGGGCAGCCGCAGCCCTCTTCAATGGGCAGCGCGTCCAGCTCATACTTCTTGTTGAAGAGATTAATCTTGCCGCTGTTCGTGTAGACATGTCCGTGGCGGCCGTTTCGCGAGGGGTATACGCAGTCAAAGAAGTCCACGCCTCGCTCGACCGCTTCCAGAATGTTCTGCGGTGTGCCGACTCCCATTAAATAAGTCGGCTTTTCGCGCGGCAGCTCCGGAACCACGGCATCGAGAATGCGGTACATTTCCTCCGCGCTCTCGCCGACCGCAAGTCCGCCGACCGCGTAGCCGTCGAGATCCAGCTCCCGTATTTCCCGCGCATGGCGTATGCGCACATCCTCAAGTATGCCGCCCTGGTTGATTCCGAAGAGCAGCTGCTCCGGATTCACGCGGTCCGGCAGGGCATTGAGCCGCGACATTTCCGTTTTGCAGCGCTTTAACCAACGCGTGGTGCGGTCCACACTCTGTTCGATATAGCTTCTCTCCGCAAGGCTCGGCGGGCACTCGTCGAAGGCCATCGCAATGGTAGAGCCCAGATTCGACTGGATTTGCATGCTCTCTTCGGGCCCCATAAAGATTTTTCTGCCGTCAATGTGAGAGCGGAAGGTGACGCCCTCTTCTTTGATCTTTCGCATGCCCGAGAGCGAAAACACCTGGAAACCGCCGGAGTCCGTGAGTATGGGTCTGTCCCAGTGCATAAAACGGTGCAGGCCGCCGAATTCGTGAATCAGTCGGTCGCCGGAGACCTTCCCGTCGCCCGGGCGAACATGGAGGTGATAGGTATTCGAGAGCTGCACCTGCGTGCCGATTTCTTTTAAATCATCGGTCGATACCGCACCCTTAATGGCGGCGACCGTGCCCACATTCATGAAGACCGGCGTCTCAATGCTGCCGTGTACCGTCTCCATATGTGCACGCTTTGCTCTTCCATCGCTTGCCAGAATTTTGTATTTCACAACGTATCCTCTCTGCCAAGAAGAGGAGGAGCTCTGCTCCCCCTCTTCTATTCGCGTATCACCGAGAGCTCTACTCTCGGAACGAATTACTTTTTCTTTTTCTTTGCGGCCTTTTCAGCCTTCTCCGCAGCCTTTTGCACCGCTTCTTCCTCGGCCTTCTTCTTGTCGTGCTTGCCCTCCATGAGATCCCAAAGCGGGCTTGCGATTGCAATCGAAGAATAGGTGCCGAAGATGGTTCCTACCATGAGCGGCAGGGTGAAGTCGCGAATCGAGGACACACCGAGCAGGAAGAGAATAAAGATGGTCACAAAGGTCGTGAGCGAAGTCAGAATGGAGCGCGAAAAAGTCTCCGTGATACTCTTGTTCGCAATCTCTCTTCTGTCCATACGCGGGAAGAGCTTCTGATTCTCACGAATGCGGTCAAAGATAACAATCGTGTCGTTGATCGAGTAACCGACCAGCGTCAGCATGCAGGCCACGAACGAGGAACCGATGCTCCAGCGGAACACCACGTAGAAGGCAAAGAGCACCAACACGTCGTGGCAGAGGCACATGATGGCCGAAGCCGCAAAGCGGAAATTCGAGAAGCGGAAGCGAATGTAGACCAGCATTAAGAGCAGGGCAATCGCAACCGCGAGCACCGCATCGCGGCGCATCTCGCCGGAGATCGTGCCGGAAATGCTCTCCGCCGTGATCTTCTCCTGATCGATGCCGAACTTCTCCGCCAGTGCCTGATCCAGCGCCTGACGCTCGTCCACGCTGAGCGCACGCGTCTTGATGATGACCTCATCGGTGCCCTGGACCTTTGCCGCCTGGATGTCGTTGTCACCGGTAATACCGGCAACCACCGGCTTCACTTCCGTATCGATGCGCTCAAGCGACATATCCTCGTTGAAGGTCACGTTGGTCGAGGTACCGCCCTTAAAGTCGAGGCCAAAGTTCAGCGCACTGCCGCTCTTCGCCTGATAGACACCCATGCCGATGAATCCGGACGCAATGATCGCGAGGGCAAAGCCGAAGAAAAGCTTGCGCTTGCCGATAAAATCAAAGGTCTTTCTCTCTCGGATTTTTCCGAAGAGTCCCTTCTTGTCGAGACCGAGCTCGATGAAGGAAGTGACCCAGCTTCTCGTAATCAGGAGCGCCGTGAACATGGAGACCACAACACCGAGGCCAAGCGTCGTCGCAAAGCCCTTAATGGTGCCCGTGCCCATGATATAGAGAACGGCTGCCGCAATCAGCGTCGTGATGTTACCGTCGATAATCGCGGAGAGTGCCTTGTGGAAACCGGACTTAACGGCCTCACGCACACTCTTTCCGAGGCCGATTTCCTCGCGGATACGGGTGAAAATAATGACGTTCGCATCGACCGCCATACCGACCGAGAGGATGATACCCGCGATACCCGGAAGGGTCATCGTGATATCGAACGCGCTGATTAAGCAGACCGTGAGGCTGATGTAGAGTGCCAGCGCGAGCGCCGCCGCAAGACCCGGCAGCCAGAAGATGCCGACCATGATTGCAACAATCGCAAGGAAGCCGACCGCCCCTGCCTTTAAGCTGGTGTGAATTGCCTGCTGACCGAGCTGAGCGCCGACCACGTTCGAACGGAGCTCCTCGAGCTCAAGACGCAGCGAACCGATGCGGATCGTGGACGCAAGCTGATCTGCCTCCTCGTAGTTCTGCATGCCGTCGATCTGGCAGGTTCCGCCCGTAATCGCATCGCGGACCACCGGGTTCGAATACGTTCTGCCGTCGTAGATAATGGCAATGTGCTGGCCGACCAACCTGCTCGTCGCATCGGCAAAGGCCTTCGCCCCCTCCTCGGTGAAGGTGAGCTCCACGAGATACTGGTTCTGTCCCGTGGTCTTGTCCTGCATCTGTGCCGGCTTTGCGCTCTTCACCTGATCGCCGGTCAGAATGACCGCACCGGTCGGATCCACAAAGGTCAGCGAACCCGGACGACCGAGATCTTCGAGAATCTGGTTCGCATCGGAGACACCCGGAATGTCGATGTTAATACGATTCCGGCCCTCCTGATAGACCTGCGCCTCGGTGGAGTAATTCTCCACGCGCTGCTGGAGCTTGAAGATGGTGTCCTTCATGTCCTGCGCGCTCGGATTCTGCTCCTTTGCCTGGTAGGTGATGCTGACACCGCCCGCGAGATCCAGACCGAGCTTAATCTTATTGCTGCGCATACTGTCGTATGCGAGATATAAGAAGCCCGCCAGAAGCGCAAGCAGCACCAGCAGGCGCAGCGCGCCCTTTCCCTTTTCGCTCTTCATACTAGCTACCTCCCCTTGATTGTCAGATTGCCGCCTGCTCCTCCGCCGCTGCCGCCGCATCCAACATCTCGGCCGCTTTGATCATGATGGCACACTCAATCCGCTTTTTTTGCATCGCGCAGCCAATCTCATAGGCATCCGTCAGATTGTGATGGAAGTTGTGAGAGTTTGCCGCACAGCCGCCGCTACAGTAGAAACGAACCTCGCAGTCCTTACACTGCGGCTTGGCATAGACATTACATAATTTGAACTCATCGCAGATATCGCTGCGCTGAATACCGCTGTCAACATTGCCGAGCAGGAATTCCTCCTTGCCGACAAACTGATGGCAGGGATAGAAATCGCCCCAGGGCGTCACCGCGAGATACTCGGTGCCCGAACCGCAGCCCGAGAGACGCTTTGCGACACAGGGCCCCTGCTTTAAATCGATCTGGAAGTGGAAAAAGACAAAGCCTCTTCCCTCCCGGCGACGCTTCACATATTCCGCCGCGAGCTTGTCGTACTGCTCGAGGATAATCGGCAGATCTTCCTCGCGTATCGCATAGGGCTCCGCGGGGTCCGCGACCACCGGCTCCATACTCATCTTCTCAAAGCCGAGGTCCGCAAAGTGCAGCACATCCTCCGAAAACTCCAGGTTGTTGTGCGTGAAGGTTCCGCGGATGTAGTAGTCCTTGTGAAGCTTTTCCCGCTCCGCCGCAAAGCGTTGGAACTTCGGAACAATGATGTCGTAGCTGCCCTGCCCGCCGCGCGTGGGGCGCATGCGGTCGTTCACTTCCTTGCGGCCGTCAAGCGAGAGAACCACATTCGACATCTCGCGGTTGCAGAACTCCGTGATCTCGTCATTTAAGAGCACACCGTTCGTGGTCAGCGTAAAGCGGAACAGCTTGTCGTGCTCCTTCTCAAGCGAGCGTCCGTATTCGACGAGCTGCTTTACAACCTTCCAGTTCATGGTCGGCTCGCCGCCGAAGAAATCGACCTCCAGATTTCTGCGATTGCCCGAGTTTGCCACGAGGAAATCCAGTGCCTTCTTGCCGACTTCAAAACTCATCAGCGCTCGTCTGCCGTGGTACTCGCCCTCTTCCGCAAAACAATAGCGACATGCGAGGTTACAGTCGTGGGCAATGTGAAGACAGAGCGCCTTGACGACAGTCTTTCTCGCCTTAAAGTCGCGCACAAAGCTCTGATAGCCGTCCGTGGTGAAGAGCTCCTCGGCATCAATGAGCGCCTGCATGGTCTCAATGACTTCCTCAATCTCCTCTGCCGGATAATCCGTCTTCAGTTCCGCGCGGACCGCCTCCTTGGCCTCCTCGGAGAGCGGTGTCGCCTTCTCGAGTTCTCCGACCACCGGCTCGGCAGCCTGTACCGCCCGGTAGAACGCCGGATCCGCAACATGCACGGAGCCCGAGTTGACGTCCATCACAATGGCAATGCCGTTGTTGATAAATTGGTGAATCAAGCCTTTACCTGCTTTCTATATACAAACTTCTTTATAAAACACATGCGAAGCCCGCCCGAAGCGGGCCGCAAAAATACCTTGCAAGATAAGAACCCCTACAATCCTCTCAGACTGTAGGGGTCTCCCGTCGTCTCCGGGCCTTATCTGTTCTCGTTCTCGCAGCTCTGATTTCCAACGGTGCAGGAAGTCTTGCACGCGGACTGGCAGGAGGTCTGGCACTCGCCACAACCACCATGCGCCATGCTTGCCTTCAGAGGCTTCTCATTCAGCGTCATAACATGCTTCATCTCATTGTCCTCCTCTCCGTGATACTCTGAAAAATTATAACATACCGCATATTACTTGACAACGGCTTTCTCCGCCGCAAGAGTCAGCTTGACCTCGGCAATTCTGGTCTGCTCCATGCGCGTCACCGTAAAGCGTATGCCGTCCCGCTCCACGCTCTCGCCCTCCTTCGGAAAGTGCTCGAGCTGCTCCAGCACATAGCCGCCGATCGACTCATAGTCCTCCGAGGAAAGCTTTAACTGCAGCGCCTCATTCAAGTCGTCAATCTTTACGTTGCCCTCAACGAGATAGGTGTTCGGGGCAAGGCGCCGTATGCTCTTCTCCTCATCGCGGTCGTATTCGTCTCGAATCTCTCCCACGATTTCCTCGAGAATATCTTCCATGGTCACCATGCCCGCGGTCACACCGTACTCATCGAGCACAATTGCGAGGTTCGTGTAATTTTTCCGCATCTCGACCATGAGCTCCGAAGTCTTTTTCTGCTCATAAGTAAAGAGCGGCTTTCGCATGAGTTCCGCAATGCGGAAATTTTTCTCCGGCGCGCGGAACAGAAGATCTTTGACATTCAAAATGCCGACTATGGTGTCCGCCGAATCCTTATAGACCGGGATCCGCGTGTACTGCTCTTCCCGCACCACTTCCATCAATTCTTCTTTCGTCGCGTCAATGTCGATGCAAGTCATATCGATGCGCGGAATCATAATATCCCGTGCGCTCCGATCACCGAAATCAAAGACATTGTCGATGATTTTCCGCTCGTCGTTCTCGAGCACACCGTCCTCATGTCCCACTTGGACTATGGTTCTTAACTCCTCCGCAGTCATGAGCTCCCTCTCGTTCGGGCGATCCGCGCCGAAGAGTTTCATCACAAGACGAGCCAGATTGTTGACCACAAAGACGAGGGG
>CAJPKN010000074.1 GCA_905370385.1 Stomatobaculum longum | reverse complement strand
ATTCTGATAATTTGCGAGCGCCTGTCCCAGGTGGCCGGCGCCGATGATGACAATATATTTTTGCTGATCGATGCCGAGCAGCTTTCCGATTTCGGCATGTAAATGCTCCACATGATAGCCGTAGCCCTGCTGTCCGAAACCGCCGAAGGTATTCAAATCCTGACGAATCTGCGAAGCCGTGACATGCATGCGCGCCGCAAGATCGCTTGAGGAGATGCGGTCCACGTTCTCTTCCAGCAAATCCGAGAGATATCGATAGTAGCGTGGCAGACGTTGAATGACCGCCGAGGATACTTTGTCCTTCAAACTTTCACTTCCTACTTTCTTACGTCTTAAAACCCAGTAGCAGTATTACGCTTAGTTTGTAAGTATAGGGATTTTTCTCTGCCTTGTCAATCCAACGCCGTTTCGATATACTACAGCGGAGTATGCTTTGTAAGAGCTTAAGAAAACGGAGTGCTTATGATATTGAATGCCGCGCATTTAAAAAAGAGTTTTGTGGGGGAGACCGTCATAGAAGATGCCTCCTTTTTTCTGAACGAACACGATAAGGCGGCGATTGTCGGCCCGAACGGCGCCGGAAAGAGTACGCTCTTAAATCTACTGACCGGAGAACTTGCTCGGGACGGCGGTGAAGTCACGCTGAAAAAAGGCTGCAGCATGGGCTATCTTCACCAAGATAACACACTCGACTCCGAGCTCACAATTGAAGAAGAGCTCACCAAAGTCATTCAGCCCATTCTGGACCTGGAGACGCGGCTCGCCGAACTGCAGGCGGAAATGAAACACAGCGAGGGGGCAGACCTTGAAAAATTGCTCGCGCTGTACACGGAGACCGAGCACCGCTACGAGCTCATGGACGGCTATGCGGCGCGAAGCCGGGTGAGCGGCATTATTCGCGGTCTCGGCTTCGGTGAGGCCGATGCCGGACGACCGCTCTCTTCGCTCTCCGGCGGGCAGAAAACCCGTGTATTTCTCGGCAAACTTTTATTGGAACAGCCCGACTTAATTCTGCTCGACGAGCCGACCAACCACCTGGACCTCGAGAGCATCGAATGGCTTGAGAGTTATCTCATGAATTATCCGGGCGCTGTTTTAATTGTCTCGCATGACCGCTTTTTTTTGGATCGTGTTGTCAATAAGATCTTTGATTTGAGTCACGGCCGCGTCAACACCTATGAGGGCAACTACACGCAATTCACCGAAAAGAAGGAGGCGCTCGCCGAGGCTGCCGCTCGCGCCTATGAAAACCAGCAGGCGGAAATCAAACACCAGGAGGCAGTCATCCAAAAGCTCCGCTCCTTTAACCGCGAAAAATCTATTAAACGCGCCGAGAGCCGCGAGAAGCTGCTCGACAAGGTGGAGCGTCTTGACAATCCCTATGAGAGCAAAAAGGACATGGGGCTCTTTTTTACGCCGGATGAGGTCAGCGGTAAGGATGTACTTGAAGTACAGGGACTCAGCAAGGCCTTCGGCGACAACCTACTCTTTTCGGACCTCAATTTCTCCTTAAAGCGCGGCGAGCATGTCGCAATTATGGGCGGAAACGGTACCGGCAAGACCACGCTGCTTAAAATCATCAACGGCTTGCTTCCGCCGGACAGTGGCTCCGTGACGCTGGGCACCAAGGTCTTCTGCTCCTACTACGATCAGGAGCACCAGGTGCTGCATCCGGAAAAAACACTCTTTGAAGAGCTGCAGGACACTTGGCCCGATATGAACAACACCGAGGTCCGCAACATGCTTGCGGCCTTCCTCTTCACCGGGGACGATGTCTTTAAGCGCATCAAGGATCTCTCGGGCGGCGAGCGCGGCCGCGTCTCACTGGCAAAGCTCATGCTCTCCCACGCGAACTTTTTGCTCCTCGACGAGCCGACCAACCATCTCGACATGGAAAGTAAGGAGATTCTGGAGCGCGCCATCCGCGCCTTCCCCGGCACAGTGCTCTACGTGTCCCATGACCGCTACTTTATCAACCGCACTGCGACCCGCATTTTGAATCTGACCTCCGGCTGCCTTGTGAACTACATCGGCAATTACGACTACTATCTTGAGAAAAAAGCAGATGCCGAGCGCGCCGCGCTCCCTGCGAGCGCCGTCGCGGCGAAGGGGGAAGAAAACGAGAGTCCCTCTACAAGTGCCGAGGACTATAAGACGCAGAAGGCACAGAAGGCCGCGGAGAAAAAGCGCCGCGCCGAACTCGAGGCCTTAGAACAGCGCATTGCCGAACTTGAGGACACGCTCCGCGGCATTGAAGAGGAATTTCTGCTCCCCGAAAATCAGAGGGATGCCGCCGCTCTCCTCGCAATCCAAAAGCGGAAGGACAGCGCGGAGGAAGAACTCGCAGACTGCTATGAGCGCTGGGAAACGCTTGCAGACTGAGAACCGTTGAAGGAGATCCTGTGATGAAACGTGTATTCAGCTTTGCTCTGGCCCTCTTTTTGATTCTCATACTGCTTGCAACCCTCATTGTGGGGCTCTTCGGCGGCCTCGACCGCGCCCCCCTGCTCCGCGCTCTTATCTTTATGGACATCACCGTCCCGGTTGTGATTTACGGCTTTTTGCTGATCACGCGCCACACGAGGCGCTGAGCGCGAGCTGATTTTTCAACGTAATAATAAGATTGTTTCAAAGAAGACAGCCCCAACGCTTGGTTCTACCGGCGTTGCGAGGTGGACTACCGACTCTATTTGTCCTATAACTCAAAAATACGTCAGCGGACTTTGAATCCGCTGACGTATTTTTTATCGTTACACTGTCAGTGTGCCTTTTTGTCGTGGTGCTTATCGGTCGGATTTGTATCCTCCGCCTGTGCTACCGTCTGCTGCGTGGCTTCCGCTGCCGCAGCCTGCTGTGAAGGCGCGGTTTCCGTCGGCGTAACCCTCGCTTCTCCTGCGCACACATTCGCGTGCTCCAGACCGGTCACATTGAGGTTACGGTTCACCTTCGCGTCATAGGTGCCCGCGCGCATAATCTCGCCGAGATCGATGCCCGTGGTCTCCTTCATCGACTCAAAGAGCTTGCCCATGACAACGGGTACATTCGACGCAAGCTGCGACACGCCGTTCTCATTGCTGCCGCTGCCGCCGATGATCGTAATCTTATCAATCTGCGCGAGCGGCTTCGCAATCTCACTTGCAATGTCCGGAAGCACCTTGATCAGCATCTCCGCCATTGCGGCATTGTTGTACTTCTGGTAAGCCTCGGCCTTCTTTTCCATGGCCTCAGCTTCCGCAAGACCCACGGCTCTTCTCGCCTCTGCCTCCGCCTTACCGCGCAGGGCAATACCGCTTGCCTCCGCTTCGTACTTCGCGCGGATACCGCTTGCCTCCTGCTCCGCAGCGTACTTTGCAGCCTCTGCGACAGCCTTTCTCGCCTCTGCCTCTCTCTCCTGCTCGTACTTTCTCGCCTCCGCCTCTCTCTGGCGCTTTGCGAGTTCAGCGGCAGCTGCCTGCTCCACGCGGTACTTCTCGGCATCGGCCTTCTTGTTGATTTCGGCGTCGAGGGCCTGCTGCATGACCGCTACTTCCTGCTTCTTCAGTTCGGAGTCACGCTCTGCCTTTGCAATTGCGGCGTTAACCGTCGCAATCTGGATATTCTTCTCCTGCGCCTGCTTCTGAATCTCGTAAGCGGCATCGGCCTCTGCCTTCTTCGTATCGGAAATGACCTTCAGTTCCGACTGACGAATTGCGAGTTCGTTGTTCTTCTGCGCAATCTCGGTGTCTGCCTGTACACGCGCATCGTTTGCGGCCTTGTTTGCCTCAGCCTGCGCAATCGCAACGTCGCGGTCCGCCTGTGCCTTCGCAATCGCGGCATCCTTCTTGATCTTTGAAGTGTTGTCCGCGCCGAGGTCGTTAATGAGGCCCTTCTCATCCGTCACGTTTTGAATATTGCAGGAGAGAATCTCGATGCCGAGCTTCTCCATATCCGCAGCCGCCTTCATCATCACCTGATCCGAGAAGGAATCGCGGTTCGTGTTGATGTCCTTTAAGGTCAGCGTGCCGATGATCTCACGCATGTTACCCTGGAGGGAGTCCTGAAGGTCCATCGCAATCTGTTCGGGTTTCTTATTCAGAAAGTTGCGAGACGCCTTTTCAATGCCCTTGCTGTCCGGCGCAATTCGCACCTTAGCGACCGCGTCCACATTGACGTTGATAAAGTCCGTCGTGGGCACCGACTGCTCGGTCTTGATATCGACCGTCATCTGGCCGAGGTAAAGGACATCGAGGCGCTCCAGCAGCGGAATTTTGACCCCAGCTCGTCCGATCAAAATCTTCGGGGTCTTACGATACCCCGAGATGATGAATGCCTTGTCCGGCGGTGCCTTGACATAACCGGAAAGTATGATGCCCAGAAAGAAAACGGCGAGGATAACGGGAACAAGGGTGCGAAGCAATGCAAGATCCATGACAAAATCCTCCTTTTCTCAAACGACTATGCCACTGCCACAAAGTTCTTTTCTTACTTCTTGCGGTGAATCAGTTCCTCTCGGCCCGGTCCGTTCGAGACCATCGTAATCGGCACGCCGATCTGCTTCTCGATGAACTCGACATAGTTCCGGCAGTTCTCCGGGAGTTCCTCATAGCGCGTGATGCCGCGAATATCCTGCTTCCAGCCCGGCAGCACCGTAAGCACCGGCTTGCAGCGCTTTAAGAGCGGGGTCACCGGGAAGTAGTCTATGACCTTACCATCCAGCTCGTAACCCGTGCAGACCGGGATCTCGTCGAGATAGCCCAGCGCATCCAAAACCGTGAGCGCAACCTCGGTGCTGCCCTGAACGCGGCAGCCGTAGCGGGTTGCGACCGCATCAAACCAGCCGACGCGGCGCGGTCTTCCGGTGGTCGCACCGTACTCGCCCTTATCGCCGCCACGCTTTCTGAGTTCCTCTGCCTCGGTCTCGTCGAGAATCTCGGAGACAAACTCACCTGCGCCGACCGAACTCGAGTAAGCCTTGGTGACCGTCACAATGTCCTTTAACTCATAGGGCGGGAAGCCTGCTCCGACCGCCGCAAAAGCAGCCGTCGTATGAGAACTCGTGACCATGGGGTAAATGCCCTGGTCCGGGTCCTTGAGCGATCCGAGCTGGCCCTCGACGAGGACGGTCTTGCCCGCGTGCAGTGCCTCGGTGAGGAAAGCACCCGTATCCGCGAGATAGGGAGCAATCGCCTCACGATACTCCGCCAAGGTCTGCATAATCTCATCCGCCTTCAGCGGCTCCTGATGATAGAGATGCACGAAGAGCGCATTCTTAATGGTGCAGATGTTTTCTACCTTCTCGCGAAGCGCCGCCTCATCGAAGAGCTCTGCCGCCTGAATGCCGATTTTCGCGTACTTGTCCGAGTAGAACGGCGCGATACCGGACTTCGTGGAACCGAAGGCCTTGCCCGCGAGTCTCGCCTCCTCGTAGCTGTCCTGCAGAATGTGATAGGGCATCAATAGCTGCACGCGGTCGGAGACCAGAACCTTAGGGGCCGGAACGCCCTTCGCCTCAATGTCTGCGAGTTCCTTCACAAACGAGGGAATGTGGAAGGCAACACCGTTGCCGATGACGTTGGTGGTGCGCTCCGAGAATACACCGGAGGGCAGAAGGTGAAGCGCAAATCTGCCGTAGTGGTTGATAATCGTGTGTCCCGCATTTGCACCGCCCTGGTAGCGGACCACAATGTCCGCATCCTGTGCGAGCACGTCCGTAATCTTACCCTTACCTTCGTCGCCCCAGTTGGCGCCGACAATTGCTTTGACTGACATAATCTTCTCCTCTCTCCGAAAGCCTTAGACCTGAATCTCTGCCTTTTCGCCGAGCTCGCTTTGATTTTCCGCGAGCAAGGGCTTGACCACCTCGCGGAGATAATCCGTGACCTGCTCCGCACTTCTGCCGGTATAGCGCTCCGGCTGCATGGTCTTCTCGAGGTCCTCCAGATTCAGGCGGAAGGAAGGATCGGCCGCAATCAGCGCGAGGAGGTCGTTGTCCTTGCCCTCTGCCTTGACGTGCTGACCCGCAATCATCGAGAGTTCGCGTATCTTCTCGTGCAGTTCCTGGCGATCGCCGCCCGCCTTGACCGCATCCATCATGATGTTCTCGGTCGCCATGAACGGAAGCTCTGCCATGAGGCGCTTCTCAATGACCTTCGGGTAGACCACGAGGCCGTCCACGACGTTCATATACAGGCGAAGAATGCCGTCGACCGCGAGGAAGCCCTCCGGAATCGAGAGACGCTTGTTCGCGGAGTCGTCGAGCGTGCGCTCGAACCACTGGGTGCTCGCGACAAGCATCGGGTTCATCACATCGCTCATCACATAGTTTGCGAGGCTCGCCATGCGCTCGCAGCGCATGGGGTTACGCTTGTAAGCCATGGCCGAGGAGCCGATCTGGCTCTTCTCAAAAGGCTCCTCAACCTCCTTTAGGTGCTGCAGGAGACGGATGTCATTCGAGAACTTGTGCGCGCTCTGCGCAATCCCCGCGAGTACGTTCAGAACGCGGGTGTCAATCTTCCGCGAGTAGGTCTGTCCGGAGACCGGGACACAGGCCGAGAAACCCATCTTCTCCGCAATCATCGGATCGATCTTTTTAATCTTCTCTTCGTCGCCCTCAAAGAGCTCCTTGAACGAAGCCTGCGTGCCCGTGGTGCCCTTGCAGCCGAGCAATTTCATGTTCGCGAGCACATGGTCCAGATCCTCGAGATCCAGAAGGAGCTCGTTCATCCAGAGCGTGGCGCGCTTTCCGACCGTGGTCGGCTGCGCCGGCTGGAAGTGGGTAAAGGCGAGGGTCGGAAGGTTTTTATACTTCTCCGCGAAGTTTGCGAGCTCCGCAACGACATTCAGGAGTTCCCGGCGCACAATGCGGAGTCCCTCCGTCATGAGAATGATATCTGTGTTATCGCCCACATAGCAGCTGGTTGCACCGAGGTGGATGATGCCCTTTGCGCTCGGGCACTGCGTGCCGTAGGCATAGACATGGCTCATCACATCGTGACGCACTTCTCGCTCTCTCGCCTCGGCGACTTCGTAGTTGATATCCTCGGCATGCGCCTTTAATTCCGCAATCTGCCCCTCCGTAATCGGAAGTCCGAGTTCCCTCTCTGTCTCTGCGAGTGCAATCCAGAGTTTTCTCCAGGTGCGAAACTTCTTCTCCGGTGAAAACAAATACTGCATCTCCGCCGAGGCATAGCGCTCGGAGAGCGGACTCAGGTATTTATTGTATTCTTTTTGCATATGCGGTCTCCTTCTTGTTCCGATTGGCAGACTACTCCAATTTCCATAAACAGTATATATTCTAGCACGAATACAGGCTTAACTCCAGTCCCAC
>CAJPKN010000073.1 GCA_905370385.1 Stomatobaculum longum | reverse complement strand
GCCACCATGGTTCGGGTGGGCACAGGGCTGTTCGGCGCTCGAGCATAAGGGGAGGTTCTGAAATGGGTTTCTTTAGCACAATCAAAGAGAAGTTCGGCGGAAGTTTTGGCGGCGGCGATGACGGAATGGATCCGGATGAGGAAATTTACGGAACCTACGGCGAAGACGATGAGTTCATCGGGGACGACGATTACGGTCAGGAGTATATCGAAGACGAGGAAGATGACGGGATTGGCGGCAGCAACCCCTTCGGCGGAGTAGACCGTGTTTCCGCTTATCAGGGCAGAAAGAACACCTCGACGCAGAAGCATTCGTCTGCGGCTGCAAACCGGAGCTCCAAGGTTTCGCTTGTATCGCGCGGCGGTTGCGATAACATCGCAATGATGCAGCCCCGTTCGTTCGAAGACAAAGAAATGTTTGAGGCTGTCAGTAATCTTCGTGACCAGGGCCGTGTTATCATCCTGAACTTAGAGAGCTGCGATGCCACAACCCGAATGAACTTCTATACCTATGCGATGGGACTTTGTGCCGGTGTGGACGGTAAGATGGGTCAGGTTTCCGAGTCCATTTTCATTATCGCTCCGCGTAATATCACGCTTTCCGGTGCACTCACTTCGGGAGAGAGTCAGGCAGATCCCCTGATGCAGGCGCGCTCTGTCTGATGACTGACAGAGAGTTACAGCTGTTTCGAAATCGACTGTCGGATCTCGCCGGACAGTGCGAGGATAGAAACATTGCGACGCACACCCACTTTTTAACCGTGGAAGAGCAGCGACTTGCAGAACAGTTTATATTGAACGTCGACGGAGTCCATGTGATATCCGACGGCGTTTTTTGTGATGCGGAGAGAAAGCTGCTCTTTTTTTTGCCTTCTTATTTAGAAGAAGCGCCGGCGGAAGAGATTGCTTGCTTTCGGATTGAGCCTCGTGCCGCAAAGTTTGCGGAAGCACTGTCTCACCGAGATTTTCTCGGCGCATTGATGGGGCTTGGCATAAAACGAGAAATGCTCGGTGATCTTGCGGTAACGGAGAATTGTGCCCAGTTGGTAGCACTCTCTGCCGTACGAGAGGTCTTACTTCGTGAGCTGACGGAAGTAAAACATACAAAGGTTCGAGTCATTGAAATCGACCGAGATGAACTTTCGGCGGTGAGACGCACGGAAATCCGCAGTGTCAATGCGGCTTCGATGCGTGCGGATGTTTTGATTGCCGCAGTCTGGCGCTTATCGAGGACGCAGGCCAAAGAGTCCTTCGCGAGAGGAGAGGTCTTTCGAAACGGAATTGAACTAAGCAACCCTTCCGCCGAATTGAAAGCGGAAGATTTTGTGAGTCTCCGCGGGAAGGGGAAGTTTAAGCTGTGCGGCACCGAAGCGCGTGTTACCAAGAGCGGACGCCTGTATGTCGACATCGCTTACTATATTTAATTCGGAAGGATGGCTTATATGGCAGAGTTAAAAAGAAATACCACTTCCAAAATCGGAATGAGAGTACTCTATTTTGCAATCGCAGCCCTCTGTGTCTGTTTGGATCAGGGGAGTAAGTTCCTTGCATTGCACCATCTGCCGCTCGGCAAGGCGAGGCCCTTTATCCCGGGCTTTCTTGAGTTCCTCCGCATTGAGAATCGAGGCGCTGCCTTCGGTGTCTTACAGGGACAGATGTTCTTTTTCTTTGTGATTACGGCGGTGATTCTTCTGCTGATTCTGTATGTGCTCCATCGCCTTCCCGCAGAGCGCAGATATCTGTTATTGGTTGCGAATCTTGCCTTTCTGACCGGTGGCGCGCTCGGCAATTTATGGGATAGGCTCACGCGCGGTTCTGTGGTTGATTTTTTGTCATTTATTCCGATCTCGTTTCCGGTATTTAATGTCGCGGACATCTTCGTGACGGGATCTGCCTTTGCCTTTGTTCTGCTGTTTTGCTTCTACTATAAGGAAGAAGAATTCACATTTTTGCGATAAAGGAGGTCCGCTTGGAGCAGCTTATCATACAGGAAGAACTGAGCGGAAAACGATTGGATCAGCTTGTCAGCTTACTCTTTCCTTCGCTCACGCGTGCGCATGCGCAGAAGCTGATCAAAGAGGGGGCGGTTTTGGTCAATGAGAAGCCGCGAAAACCTGCTTATGCGGTGACGCCCGGTGAGCTGATCACAGTTGAGCTCCCCGAACCTGAGGAATTGGAAGTTCTGCCGGAGGATATTCCGCTGGATATCTTATATGAAGACAGCGATGTCATTCTGGTGAACAAACCGAAGGGGATGGTGGTTCATCCGGCTGCGGGACACGCGAGCGGAACCCTGGTCAATGCGCTTTTATATCACTGTAAGGACAGCCTGTCCGGTATTAACGGCATTCTGCGTCCCGGCATTGTACATCGCATTGACAAGGACACGACCGGTGTCATCATTGCATGCAAGAATGACAGGGCGCATCAGTGCATTGCGGCACAGCTCAAAGAGCACAGCATCACCCGACAGTATTTCGCGCTTGCCCAAGGGGTTATCCGAGAAGACGAGGGAACGGTGGATGCTCCGCTGGGGCGAGATCCGGAAAATCGAAAGAAAATGAAGAGCGGTCTCCCCGGCGGTAAGCATGCCGTCACGCACTTTCGTGTATTGGAACGTTTTTCCGCTGCGAGCTATATAAGCTGCCGCTTGGAAACCGGCAGAACGCACCAGATTCGCGTGCATCTCGCTTCATTGGGGCACCCTTTGCTCGGAGATACCGTTTACGGAAGTCAAAAAAATCCCTATCATTTGGAAGGGCAATGCCTTCATGCAGCTGTGCTGGGCTTTCGACATCCCGCGGACGGTCGATATCTCGAGTTCGCCGCACCCTTGCCGGATTATTTTGAGGAGCTGCTGTGCAAACTCCGGAAGAAAGCTTAGATTTACCTTTTCCTCGTAAAATGTTACAATAGAGTCAGAAAGAAACCACTATTTTTAGCATTTCTGTGGAGGTGCCTTATGGAGACAAAGAGAATCATTACCTTGGGACGCGAGACCGGAAGCGGCGGTCACAAAATCGGCGAAATGCTTGCGGAGAAGCTCGGTGTAAAGTGCTATGACAAGGAGTTGCTGGACCGCGCGGCAAAGGAGAGCGGTCTTTGCCGTGAACTTTTGGAGTCGAATGATGAGAAGCCGACCAACAGCTTTCTCTACTCTTTGGTCATGGATACCTATTCCCTCGGTTATTCTTCTTCGCCTTATGTGGACATGCCGATTAATCAGAAGATTTTTCTCGCGCAGTTTGATTCGATTCGCAATCTCGCACAGCAGGAGAGTTGTGTCATTGTAGGACGTTGCGCGGACTATGCGCTGGACGGCATGCAGGGCGTGCTCTCGGTCTTTATTTCCGCAGAAGAGGAAGATAAGATTACGCGGGTGCAGGCTTACCAGGGCGGCAACATCAGCCGCGACAAAGCACGAGAAATTATGCTGAAGACCGACAAGCGTCGCTCCAGCTATTATAACTATTACTCCAACAAGCGTTGGGGAGATTCCAGAAGCTACGATCTCTGCATCAACAGCAGTAAGTTCGGCTTGGAAGGTGCAGTTGAGATGATCCTCGAAAGCTTAAAGAAGGAAGAGGAATTCCGGAATGGCCGCAGATGAAAAGACCGAGCGCGAGCAATACCTGAAAGAACTTGCGCGTCTCAAGTCGCTACGAAGCAAACAAAATGATGAAAAGAAGGACGCGGCGGATACAGCCGCGTCTCTTCCTGTTTCCGGAAAAGATACAAAGAATCCGGAAAGGACCGCCGGCATGCGCCAAGAATCGAATTTGCCCCTTCAGCGTCTCAGGGATGCCGCGCTCGCCGAGTCGCCGACAAAAGAAGCAGAGACACCGCTTCAGCGCATGCGCGATGCCGCGGTGAAAGAAAACGCGAAGCGAGAAGCGGACAGCACCTTTGAACGCCTGAAGGCAGAGGCGCTTTTACAAAAGCAAGCGGAGCGTGCTGCCCGGACAGATGAGAAGGCTTCAATGGAGGTCGTTGCGTATCCGGAAGAGGAAGGCGTTGAGACGGATTCCGAGGATGCACTGAGCAAGATGCAACACAGGGCAGAGTCCTTACTTGCGGGGTTCCGGAAACCAAAGAGAGAAACAGAGAATGAGCTTCCCGAAGCGGAAGCGGAGGAGCCGGAGGGTCGGGATGTCATGGCAAAATCGGCAACGCGCAACTCACGGAATAAGAACTCGCGTGATAGCAACGCGGCGCGCCGTAAGACAGCGAAACCGGCAGTCGGAGCGGGAGAGAAGAAAAAGAAGGGTAAGAAGAGTCCCATTCTGATTCTCATCGCGTTGCTATCCTGCTTTCTTGTGGTATGGGGGGCCAAAAATCTACTGCTGGGACAGAAGACCCATGCGAGTGGTTATTATACCGTAGCCGTATTCGGCGTGGACTCTCGAAACGGCAATCTCGGAAAGGACGCTCTTTCCGATGTGAATATGTTGGTCTCTCTGAATAAAGAGACCGGAGACATACGCATCTGCAGCATTTACCGTGACACCTTTATGCAGATTGATAAGTCCGGAAAACACCATAAGTTCAATGAAGCTTATTTCAAAGGCGGCCCAGAACAAGCACTCTGGATGATACGCTATAATCTCGATATACAGCCGGATGACTATATCACCTTCAACTGGAAGGCTGTGGTGGATGCGGTCAACATCATGGGCGGCGTCGACATTGAAATTACGCCGGCGGAATTTAAATATATCAATTCTTTTATCACCGAGACGGTAAAGTCAACCGGAATCGGATCGGTACAGTTGACACATCCGGGCATGAATCACTTGGACGGTGTGCAGGCAGTTGCCTATGCGAGATTGCGACTTATGGATACGGACTACAATCGCACCGAGCGTCAGCGGAAGGTGGTCTCGCTCTTAATGGATAAAATACGCGCTGCGGATACCGCAAAGCGGATTGAACTTGTGACTTCCGTTCTTCCGGAAACCAAGACCAGCATGGGCTTGGATGATGTGTTGGCGTATGCCAAGGATATTAAAAAGTACCATATCGCAGAGACTTCCGGTTTCCCCTTTGAGCGAGACGCGATTTGGGTTGAGAAAAAGGACTGTGTCGTTCCGATTACGCTGGAAAGTAACGTCATCAGCCTACATCAATTCTTGTTCCAAGAGGAAAATTACCAACCGAGCGCATCCGTGCGAGAGGTCAGCGATTATATTGTCAAAAAGACCGGTTTGAAGGGCAAAGGAAAGTCTGCGGAAATTCAGACGGACAAGCCGGGTGCGGTTGGGAATACCGGTGAAGTGAAGGAGAAAAACAAAAAGAGCTCGACAACAGAGCAAGCAGCGGAAGAGAAGGGGAGTAAGTCGAGTTCCGCCGCTGCAGAGAGCTCTGCGGCTGAGACGAGCAGCGCCGCGAGTACGGAGGCAGAGACCACGGTAGCGACAACGGAAAGCACTAAGAAAAAGCACAGCGAAGCCGCTTCGAAGACTAGCGAAAGTAGCGAGGAAAGCAGCGCCGGTAAGGTGAAGCCGAAGAGCAGTGAAAAGGACAATGAGAGTGTTGTGGGACCCGGCGCCTCGATTCGAGAGACAAAGGAGAGTGCCACGAGTGCGGCCGAAACCGAGGTCGTCGGACCCGGTGCAGGGCTTCCGGCAAATTAATCACGAAAACAGCGGAGCATACAAGCTCCGCTGTTTTTATGCATTCATATTCGAATATAACAACATATTAGTGAATATACATTTTATGATTTATAATATGCGGAAATGCATGTGGTATATAGATGTAGAATATGCGATATTTAAGCGAAAAATACAATGTTAATGAATGTAATATTCATACCACCCCGCCGACCCCATTAGTTTCTTGTCTGAATCATACATATATGCAAATAAATATGCGTGATAATATGCAATAGATCAACGGATGGATCGATTGAGGCACGAAAAAGTATCTAGTTTTAAATACTAGTTGACCTAGGCAATGAAATGACTTACGATAAAGGCAATTTCAAGCTTAACGTTTCGTTCCTATTTCAGGAGGGCATATATGTCGGAAGAATTACAGTTGTCGGTTCATCAAAGGGAATTGGAAGTTCCGTTGATTCAGGGAGGCATGGGAGTCGGTGTATCTCTGGAACGGCTTGCGGGTAGTGTTGCTGCTTGCGGCGCTATGGGCTGCATCAGTACGGCGGATTGCGGTTACCGTGAACCTGACTTTTATAAGAACCCGGAGGAAGCCAATCTGCGTGCGTTGCGGAAGGAAATCTCTGACGCGCGCGATATTTCCGGTGGCAAAGGTCTGCTTGCAATCAATGCCATGGTCGCAACGCAGCAATTTGCGGATGCTGTGAAAACAGCGGTTTCTGCCGGCATTGACGCAGTTATTTCCGGGGCAGGTTTGCCCCTGCAACTGCCGGAGTTGGTGCCGGAAGGAAGCGCGCTTATTGCACCTATTGTTTCCGGCGGAAGAGCCGCAAAATTAATTCTACAGTCTTGGATGAACAAATATCATCGCTTTCCTGATTTCATTGTATTGGAAGGTTCTAAGGCCGGTGGTCATCTCGGTTTCAAAGAGGAGGATTTGCTCTCCGGTGAAACGCCCTCTCTCGCGAATTTACTGAAAGATGTACTCGAGAATATCCGTCCGTTTGTGGATGCCGCTAAGAGGAACATTCCGGTGTTTTGCGCCGGAGGTGTATGGGATCAGAATGACATTCAAAGTCTCACCGAACAGGGCGCGGCCGGGGTGCAGATGGCAACTCGCTTTATCGCGACCGAGGAATGCGATGCTTCTCAGGCCTATAAGGATGTATTGCTCGGCGCAAAGCGCGAGGATGTTTCCATTATTCACAGTCCGGTCGGTATGCCCGGCAGAGCTGTGCACACGCCTTTGTTGAAGCGACTCGTAGATACCGGGCGCATCCCGCCGAATCATTGCTCGCGCTGCATTAAGAAGTGTAATCCCGCACAGGTTCCGTTCTGTATTACAAATGCGCTGATTGAAGCCGTCAAGGGCAATCTGGAAGCGGGGCTTTTCTTTACCGGAGAGAACGTGGGAAAGATGAAGCAGATGACCACAGTCCCGGCACTGATCAAAGAACTCGGATATTGATTATTTTGAACCATCTAATTTTGCAGAAAGCGGGCGCTCGGAATGACACTGGGCGCCCACTTACTTTTCTTCCCGAAACATGTGAAATACCAGAAATGAAACATAATCATATTATGTAAACTAATTACTCTCCCGTTCCGCTTGCCGAATCTCTTGGGAGTGAGAATGCGTGCTCCGCAAAATGAGACCTCCGGTTCGGTCAGAATAAAACGAGGGAATCAATAAAATAATAGAATCATATTAGAATCATAAAATGGAA
>CAJPKN010000072.1 GCA_905370385.1 Stomatobaculum longum | reverse complement strand
AGTATTACGGCGACAACTACCTGAAGAGCGGACAGGACACCTTCTACCTGAAGAAATTCAACGTAACGGAGAAGGGGCGCTACGAGCATCAATACATGACCAATGTGCAGGCAGCTGCGGAAGAGGGCAGAAAACTCGGTGAAGCTTATACCGAGGATTTCAAACAGAAGAAACATACCTTCCGCATTCCGGTCTATCAAGATATGCCGGAGAGTGCGGCAGCTCAGCCGAATTGACAACTGTAAGAGCGGGTACTTGCCCGCTCTTTTTTGTGCAGATCTTTTTTGTGCGGAGATTTAAAGTCTAGCAAGGACATCGAGGGACTGAAAACAAGTGCGGCAGTACGCAATCATGAAGGCCTATTCGGAAACGGTGAATATTATGCTTCCAAGGTAGTCATCGAGGCCATGCTTCAAGTACTGGAGTTCACCCGGGATTCGTGTTAGAATGAGATGGATTTTAGTTTCCCCTGAGTGGGACGGAAAGAGAGGAAAGGACAGAATGAAGCGAGGAAGCGTGACTCGAGCTTTTGTCTGCGGCGCAACTGCCGCGATGTTCAGCGCTCTAATTCAGCTGAGTGCCTTTGCGCTGAGCGCAAACATTCAGTTTTCTGATCCGAGCACCAAGGTGGGAGAAGAGTTTACGGTCTCCATGCATGTACAGGGTGACGGTGCCATTGCAACTACGGACATTGCTCTCGGCTACGACAGCGAGAAGATGGAATTTTTGAGCGGCGACAGCGCGAGCGGCAGCGGCGGCGAAATCAGCGTAAAGAGCAGCGGCAGCGAAGCGGATGTCTATTACAGCCTGAAATTCAAGGCGCTTCAGGAGGGTACGGCTTCCGTTCAGGTTAAGAGTGCAAAGCTCGAAGACGGAAGCAGCCAGGCGGCGACGATTGCGCATCAGGGCAGCGCAGCGGTGACAATTGCTGCAGGGGCGGCGAGTGAAGCGGCAGCGGAGGGCGGCGCAGCCGAGACAGCCGCGGCGCCGACGGAGGCAACCGGACCTCTCAGCAGTCTGAGTCTGAACCCGGGTAGCTTGAATCCGGACTTCAGTGCCGGAAATACCGCTTACACCGCTGTGGTCGGCGAAGATGTAACGCGCATTGCGGTCACGGCTGTTCCGGCAGCGGAAGGCGCTAAGGTCAATGTGAGCGGCAACGAAAATTTAAAACTCGGTGAAAATACGATTCAGGTAGCGGTTGTCGGCAGTGATGACAGTGCGCTCGGAACTTATACGATTACGGTGACCAAGCAGGAGGGAGCAACGCCGGAGACTGCGCCGATCGAAGACAGCGAACACGTGACCATAGGCGGAACGGTATACAGCATTGCCGAAACCTTTGATCAGACGCTGCTTCCCGCCGGTTATGAAAGCGAGAACTTCATCTACGGAAATCGAAGCGTACAGGCCGGAAGAGGACCGGATGAGCACCTACACCTTCTTTATCTGTTTGCGGAGGGAGGCAGCGGTAATCTCTATTTCTACGATGACACCAGCAGAAGTTGGTCGCCCTATGTACAGGTTGGAGCCACCGCCAAAGCAGTTTCCGTGGTTCCGCTTGCGGAGGGAGTTGCGGCCCCGGAGGGGTTGGTGGTGCAGCAAGTCACGCTGAACGGAAAATCAGTGGACGGCTACATCGGTCAGAAAGATCAGGGACAGAATTATTGTGTCTTTTACGGCATGAATGCCAAGGGTGAAAAGGGCTTTTATCGTTTTGACTTAGTTGAGAAGACCCTGCAGCGTTATTTCCCGGGCGACGGACCCGGTCAGAATACGGCCGAACTCTTACGGGCGCAGTATAAGGTTTCGCATCGTAAGATCGTGGGACTCACCGTTGCGCTTGTGCTTGCCATTGCCGCTGCGGTCTATGCTTTTTTGCGCGGCGGGCGTAGAAAGTCCCCGGATCTCGTTGAGAGAGAGCGGCGGAGAGCGGAGCGAAGAGCCGCACGTGAGGCGGAAGAGCAGTTGCGTCGCCAAGAGGAAGAAGCACTTCGTCAGACAGCGACAGAAGAAGTAGAGACCCATACCGAAGAAGTGGTTTCGGGAGAAGCGACCGCACAGGATATTGCGGAACAGAAAACTGTCCCGTTCGGCGAGGCACAGAAAGCGGTTCTCGAGATGGGGGAAACGGCAGGGACGGATCAAACTGCGGAGGATTTGGGGCCGACACGTGTACTGCCGCAGCTCAATATGAGCGAACAGGTGAGAGAGACACTCGAAGAAGCGCGTAGCACGGCGGATGAAATCACCGCGCAGGCAAAGTCTGTGAGCGGTAAAAAGAACGCTGCGGACGAGGGCGTTTTTGAGAATATCGAGCTCTGAGTGGAACGTTAATGAAAGGAAAGAGCGGGGGGACTTCGCAAGATGCGAGGTACCCCGCTTTTTTTCTTCGGAGAACTTGTGTCTTCGTCGCATTGACGGGAACTGTAGGTTGTTATATAATTAATGTAACAGTTTGAGCAGAGAGGTGTGGATATGAAGTTATGTATTGATTTTAACAGCGATGAGGCTTTTTATATCCAGCTGATCAACCAGATTATACTTGGAATTGCGATGGAGCAGTTTCAGGAGGGGGATTCCCTCCCTTCGGTGCGACAGATGGCGGATTTGGTCGGAATCAATATGCACACGGTTAACAAGGCTTATAACATTTTGCGCCAAGAGGGCTTCATCAAACTGGATCGGCGGAGAGGTGCCGTCATCTCCATCGATATGGACAAACTTCGTGTGCTGGAGGACATGAAACGAGAACTTTCGGTCTGTCTTGCGCGCGGGATTTGTAACGGAGTGAGTCGTGATGAGGCTCACCAGCTGGTAGACGGCTTGTACGACGCTTTCAGTAAATGTGAAGCGGAGGAGTGAGCAATGTTATGTGAGCGATGCAAAAAACGAGAGGCGACCATTCTTTACCGGGAATTCGGAACGAACGGGGAGAAGACAGAACTTCGGCTCTGTGAGTCCTGTGCGCGGAAGATGAATATCGGAAGCGACCTGGCTGATTTTGAGGACGATCTTTCCTTCGGGGTTATGTTGTCAGCCTTTTTTACCGGACAGAGCGAAGAGAAGAAAGTGGATTATGACCGAGTGATTTGTCCGGACTGTAAGACACGCTACACGGACTTCGTGAGACAGTCGCGTTTCGGCTGTCCGAGCTGTTATGAAGTGTTCGATGTGCTGATGCGCGATAACATCAAACAGTTACAGGGGTCCGATATTCACAAAGGGAAACGTCCCAAGTACGGCCTTCGCATGCGACCGGAATCCGAGGCGCGAGAAATGGCGGTCAACGAGGGCAGCGAGAAAGAGACCTCCGTTGCACCTGCCTCATCACCCGAAGTAGAGAGACGCATTCAGATTCGCGGTTTGCGAGTTCAATTGAATGCGGCCGTCCGCGAGGAGAATTATGTCCGCGCAGCGGAGATTCGTGACCGGATACGAGCTTTGGAGAAGGAGGACAGCGATGCTTAAGTGGTATGAGCAGGTCAAGATGGATCCGGGCAAGTATTATGTATCGAACCGGATTCGTCTTGCCCGCAATTGGTCGGAGTATCACTTTCCGCGACGGCTTCGAAATGACGAGGCGAGTGAAATGGTTCAGCGCATGCGGGATGCCCTTCAGGAACTCCCGATGCAGCAGCATGAGAATGTGCGTGACTGTCTCCTCACCGAAGTTCCCGAGGTTCGTCGTATGGCCATGCGCGAGCGCCGTGTGCTGAGTTCCAGTATTTTGGAGCGCAAAGCACCGGTCGGACTTTTTTTATCGGAGAGCGAGAATCTTTCGTTGGTGTTAAACGGGGATGACCACATCCGACTCCAGCTTATGGGGCCGAATCTCGGAATGGAAGAGCTCTACCGGAATATCGATCGGCTGGATGACTTTATGAACCGTCAGTTTGAGTACGCGTTTGACGCGCATTACGGCTATCTCACTTCTTTTCCGACCAATGTCGGCACGGGAATGCGCGCAAATATCGTTCTGCATTTACCGATGCTCGCGCAGAGCAAGCAGTTTCCGAAGCTTTTAGAGTCCCTAGGGCAATTCGGCGTCAATATCCGCGGGGTCTACGGCGACGGTAAGGAAAATCACGGTGCGCTCTTCGATCTCAGCAATGCGCGCACACTCGGCGTCTCTGAGCAGGAAATCATGAACTTGGTCAAGAAGACCGCAATGCAGTTAAACAGTGAAGAGGAAAAACTAAGAACTTATTCCATCGAATCCAATCGCCTGGAACGAACGGATGAGGTGTTCCGCGCCTACGGCTTTTTGAAGTATGCAAGAAGGGTCAGCATACGCGAGGCTCTTCGCAATCTTTCGGCGGTCATGGCCGGAATTACGGACGGACTTGCGAAGACCGAACAGGAATTGAGTATCTATGCGCTGTATCTCGGAGTACAGCCTTCCAATTTGATTGCGGCGGAAACAGAGCCGGTCGATCGGGAAAAAATAGATATTCTCCGCGCAAATTATCTGAGAAGGATGTTGCCGGAGTTGATTGAGCGCTGAGTAACGCAGCGTGTAACAGGAGGGAGTTTGTATGGCAGATTATTTTACCGAGCAGGCGCAGGAAGCACTGGAATACGCACACCGCGCGGCAGAGGAACTGCATAATAGTTATATCGGAACGGAGCATTTGCTCCTAGGACTTGTACGTCAGGGCAGCGGTGTGGCAGGACAGGTTCTCATTGAAAACGAGGCGACGGAAAAGCGTGTTCTTGCGCTGATGGACAAAATGTTGGCTTCGGTGGAGCGCGTAAAGCTCGCGGAAGAACCGAAGTATACACCGATGTCGCGCAGGGTTTTGGAGTACAGCAAGTCGGCTGCGGAGCGCTTTCAGGCGCCGCAGGTCGGAACGGAACACATCCTTCTCGCTATTTTGAAGGAAAAGAACTGTGTTGCGAGCAAGTTGCTCTACACGATGGGCGTTAACATTCAGAAGCTCTATGTGGATTTGATGCGCGCAATGGGAGAAAAGCACAGTCCTGAGGATATTCCGCAGCAGATGCAAGGCGGACAGCACAGCATTTCGGCGGCACCGACACCGACGCTCGATCAGTATTCGCGCGATCTCACGGAGTTTGCGCGCCAGGGCAAGCTGGATCCGGTCATCGGAAGAAGCGTGGAGATGCAGCGTGTTATGCAGATTTTGAGCCGCAGAACCAAGAACAATCCCTGCTTGATCGGTGAGCCGGGGGTCGGTAAGACCGCAGTGGTCGAGGGACTGGCGCAGCTCATTGTAAACGGTGAAGTTCCCGAGACCTTGGCGGAGAAGCGTCTGGTAACCCTGGATCTCTCCGGTATGATTGCGGGCTCCAAGTACCGCGGTGAGTTCGAGGAACGTATTAAAAAGGTATTGCAGGAAGTGATGCAGGCCGGAAATGTACTGCTCTTCATCGATGAGATTCACACAATCATCGGTGCCGGCTCCGCAGAGGGCACCATGGATGCAAGCAATATTTTGAAGCCCTCGCTTGCGCGCGGCGAATTGCAGCTGATCGGTGCGACGACGATTGAGGAGTACCGGAAGCACATTGAGAAAGATGCTGCGCTTGAGCGCAGATTCCAGCCGATTACGGTTGAGGAGCCTTCGGAGGAGGAGTCCGTGCGCATTCTGGAAGGTCTGCGCCCGCGCTATGAGGCGCATCACAAGGTGAATATAACCGATGAGGCAATCAAGGAGGCTGTACAGCTTTCGGCGCGCTATATTTCCGATCGTTTTCTGCCTGACAAGGCGATTGACCTCATCGATGAAGCCGCGTCCCGCCTGCGACTTGCGGATTACGCGGAGCCTGCGGAAATCAAAAAGCTCTCCGAGGAGATTACCAAGCTCGAGAGCCAGAAGGAAGAGGCAGTGCGCGCGGAAGAATTTGAACGCGCAGGGCAGCTGAAGAAGCGCCAGGAAAAGAAGGAAGAGAAGATCAGCAAAATCAAAGAAGAGTGGACCAAGGCGAGACGGGAGCGCAAGCTGATTGTCGGTGAGAATGAAGTCGCGGATGTGGTTTCGCTCTGGACCAGAATTCCGGTCAAGAAGCTTACCGAGGAGGAGAATGAGCGCCTAAAGAAATTGGAGTCTATCCTTCACGAGCGCGTGATCGGTCAGGAAGAGGCGGTGAGTGCGGTATCGCGCGCAATTCGCCGCGGTCGAGTCGGTCTCAAAGACCCGCACCGCCCGATCGGCTCCTTCCTCTTCCTCGGACCTACCGGTGTCGGTAAAACCGAACTTTCGAAGGCGCTCGCCGAGGCGATGTTCGGTACCGAACAGGCATTGATCCGTGTCGATATGAGTGAGTACATGGAGAAGCATTCGGTTTCGAAGATTGTAGGTTCGCCGCCCGGCTATGTCGGCTACGAAGAGGGCGGCCAGCTCTCGGAGAAGGTGAGACGGAATCCCTACTCGGTTATTCTCTTTGATGAGATCGAGAAGGCGCATCCGGACGTGTTCAATATCCTTCTTCAGGTGTTGGACGACGGACATATCACGGATTCACAGGGCAGAAAGATTGATTTTAAGAATACCGTGCTCATTATGACGAGCAACGCAGGAGCCTCCCGCATCATTGCGCCGAAGACCCTCGGATTTGCTGCGCAGGAGAACAAGGAGACCGACTACAAGAACATGAAGGGCGGCGTAATGGATGAGGTTCGTCGTCTCTTTAAGCCGGAATTCTTAAACCGCATTGATGAGATTGTGGTGTTCCACCAGTTGGATCGCGACAATATGAAGCAGATTGTGGACATCCTGCTTCGAAACATCGAGAAGCGCAGTGAGAATCAGATGGAAATCAAACTTTCCTTTGATGACAGTGCACGCGAGTTTCTGATTGAGAAGGGATACGACCCGAAGTATGGTGCGCGTCCGCTCCGCAGAGCCATTCAGAACGAACTGGAGGATAAGCTCGCGGAGGCTATGCTGGACGGGAAGGTAAAGGCCGGCGATCAAGTGACGGTCAGCTGCCCTGCTGTTCTCGAAGGGGAAGAGACGAGCCTTGCGTTTGAGACCAAGCGGAAACCCAAGCGGAAGACAGTGGTCAAGAAGGATCAGGTGAACGATTGAAGCGGAGCACAGCTTATTTTTGCACCGAATGCGGATACGAGTCGCCGAAGTGGGCGGGGCAGTGCCCCGCCTGCAAGGCGTGGAATACCCTGGTAGAAGAACCGACGGGCGCCAGGGAGAAAACTCGCGCTAAAATGCAGGCAGGGCGCTCGGGCGTGCCGGTCCCGGTACATTTAAGCGAAATCGATGCCGCGCGGGAGTTACGCATTGACACCGGTTTTTCGGAGTTAAATCGGGTGCTCGGCGGCGGAACGGTTGAGGGCTCTCTCGTTTTGATCGGCGGCGATCCGGGAATCGGAAAATCCACGATACTTCTGCAGGTCTGCAAGAACTTTGCCGGGCTTGGGAAG
>CAJPKN010000071.1 GCA_905370385.1 Stomatobaculum longum | reverse complement strand
AGACAGAATATACATCTTCCGCACTCCGCCTTCCGTCTTGACCTTAACGGACTTGACGTTTGCCTTCCAGATGCGATTGCTTCTTCTATGAGAATGGCTCACGTTATTTCCGAAGTGAGCTGCCTTTTCGCAAATAGCACACTTTGCCATGGTAACACCTCCTATCTTCTTTGGACCCTGCAGATTCAAAGTCCATATCGCTCCTAATTCTAGCAGAGCCATGCTGTGATTGCAAGTAAATTCTTGGCTTTCTTTTCAGCCACAAATAAGGTATACTTTTCAATGAAACCGATGCAAGCATAGAAGGCGGCGCAGCAGACTGCGCGCAAGGAAGGAAATCATATGGTCAAGGGACGACTCAACAATGAGATGGGACAGATTGCAGTGAGACCTGAAGTGATTGCTGCCTATGCGGGTTCCGTTGCCGTGGAATGCTTTGGCATTGTCGGCATGGCGTCCGTCAGTATGAAGGACGGACTGGTTCGCCTGTTGGGCAGAAGCAAGCTCAGTCAGGGCATCCAGGTTGTTATTACGCCGGAAAACAAGCTCCGTATTTCTTTTCATCTGATTGTCGCCTACGGCGTTAACATCAACACGGTGTCCGACAATCTGATTGAAAATGTAAAATATCGCGTGGAAGCCTTTTCCGGAATGGAAATCGAGAAAATTAAAATCTATGTAGAGGACGTCAGATCGATTGACTGACATAGGAGGAATTTGCGCTTTGGAAATTCATGAGTTGAATGCCTTTGTGATTCGCAAGTGTTTTTTGGCTGCTGCCAATGAACTTGCATCCAAAAAGGAATGGATCAATGAGCTGAATGTATTTCCGGTTCCGGACGGCGACACGGGTACCAACATGACTATGACCATCATGTCCGCTGCCAAAGAAGTCGCTGCGCTGGAAACCGATGATATGCAAGCGCTTTGCAAGGCCATTGCCTCCGGTTCGCTCCGCGGCGCCCGCGGCAATTCGGGTGTTATTCTTTCGCAGCTGTTCCGCGGTTTTACGCGCGAGCTCGCTGCCGCAGAGGGCGAAATTAAAATTCCGCAGCTTACCGCCGCACTGGTCCGTGCGACTGAGACAGCTTACAAAGCGGTCATGAAGCCGAAGGAGGGCACCATACTCACAGTTGCCCGTGCCATGAGCGATAAGGCGGAGGAGCTTCAGCGCAGCGCAACGGATATTCTGAGCTTTGCGAGAGAGGTGATTGCGGCCGGCGACGCGGCTCTGCAGCAGACCCCGGAACTTTTGCCGGTCTTAAAGCAGGCGGGTGTGGTGGATTCCGGCGGTCAGGGTCTTATGACGGTGATGCACGGCGCTTTTCAGGCTCTGAGCGGAGAAATCGGCGAGGTCTTCCTTGAGAATTTCGATTCGACACAGGCGAGCGAAAGTGCCGAGGTCCGTCACATAGACACCTCCAATCTGGATACTTCCGAGATTCACTTCGGCTACTGCACCGAGTTTATCGTCAATCTGGAGAAGCCGCTCAGCGAAAGCCAAGAACATGAATTTCAGACTTTCCTTGAATCAATCGGCGACTCGATTGTCTGCGTCGCATCGGACGAGGTCGTTAAAGTACATGTTCATACCAACGATCCCGGTCTTGCAATTCAGAAGGGCCTTAGTCTGGGTTCGCTGTCCCGCATGAAAATAGACAACATGCGCGAGGAACATAACGAGCGTCTGATTCGCAATGCCTCCCAGATTGCAGCGGAAGAGCAGCGTAAAAAGGCAGAGCCGGCGGAGAAAAAGCCCTACGGCTTTTTGGCCGTCTCGGCAGGTGAGGGTCTGGACCATATCTTTAAAGAAATCGGTGTAGACCGAATTATCTCGGGCGGTCAGACCATGAATCCGAGCACCGAAGATATTCTGAATGCTCTTGCGGAAATTCATGCGGAGACCATTTTCATTCTCCCGAACAATAAGAATATCATTCTTGCCGCGCAACAGGCCTGCAGCTTAGTCGAGGACAAGAATTTGATTGTGGTTCCGACACGCAATATTCCCGAGGGGATTACCGCAATGGTGAGTTTTCTCCCGGAAAGCAGTCCGGAAGAGAATCTCGCGTCCATGCAGGCGGCAATTCAGCAGCTCACAACGGCTGAGGTCACCTATGCCGTTCGCGACACAACCATGGATGATTTCGAGATTCATGCGGGCGACTTCATGGCAATCGGCAAAAACGGTATGCTGACCGTGGAAAAGAAAGTAGAGGATGCGGTTCTGAATGCCATCGAAAAGCTTACCGAAAACGGCGAAGAGCTTGTCACACTTTACTACGGAAGCGATGTCCCGGAAAGTGACGCGGTGCAGCTCAAGGAGCTTGCGGAGGCACGCTTTGAGGATTGTGAAGTGGAATTAAACTACGGCGGACAGCCGGTCTATTATTATCTCATTTCTGCGGAATGAGTGCCGGACCGGTCGCCCCTCCGAAAAAGGATTTCCCGCCGGGAAGTCCTTTTTTTATCGCAGTTACTGATTCGGAAAGGAGTACTTATGCCGATGAGCATCGGTAAAACGGCAGCGCCCGTTACGGAATTGCGCGGCGTGGGTCCGAAAACCGCCGCAAGTCTGAAGCAAATGGGAATCTATACGATGGCTGACTTGCTTCGCCACTATCCGCTGCGCTTTGTCAACTATCCGGAAATTACGGAAATCGGCGCTTTGACCGACGAAGAGGTCGGCAATCCGATTGCGGTACACGCAGAGGCCGTGCGCGAGCTGGTAAGGCGCGCGGGAACGCGGGTGCAGCTCTGCACCGGCACTTTCAGCGACGGCTCGGGAGAGCTGATTGCCACCTGGTATCACATGCCCTATCTTCGAAATACGCTGCGTCCCGGGCGGCGAGCGGTGCTGTTCGGGAAACTCAACGCTGTCGGAAAGCGCTTTGAACTTCAGCAAGCGCAAATTTTCACGGCGGAACAATATGAAAAATTACTGCATAGGCCTGTACCGCAATATGCCCTGCCAAAAGGCATAGGAGAGAAGACCTTTGCGGGCCTTATGGAGCAGGCCCTCGCGCTCTCACCCCCTCTCTGTGACTGGTTGCCCGCAACCTTGAGAGAACAATATGAGCTGCTCCCGGAGGATCGTGCCGTGCGGGAAATTCATCGTCCGGAGGACATGGACAACTTTGCGGCAGCCAGAAAGCGCATTGTATTCGACGGCTTCTTCCGCTTTCTGTATGATGTGCGCCGCATGAAGGAGACGCTCCGCAATGAAAAATCCGCCTTTGTTTTTGACGCACAGGCAGCAATGACGGAGTTCTCAGCCCGACTTCCCTTCTCGCTGACCGATGCGCAGAAAAAAGTATGTCTGGAAATATCAAAGGATTTTATGTCGGGCAGTGTTATGAACCGCTTGGTACAGGGCGATGTCGGCTCCGGAAAGACAGCGGTCGCTGCCGCGGCACTCTATGCTGTTTGGCATGCCGGCTTCCAAGGGGCACTGATGGCGCCGACCGAGGTGCTGGCAAGACAACATTACCGCACTTTTTCCGAACTCTTCGGCGAGGCCGAAGACGGACCGCGCATCGGTATACTGACCGGATCCACCAGGGCGAAAGAGCGGCGTGAGCTTCTCGAAAAATTGGCGCAGGGGAAGGTGGATATTCTGATCGGAACCCACGCTCTTCTGGAAGAGCGCGTGGTTTTTTCATCGCTTGCGTTGGTTGTGACCGACGAACAACACCGCTTCGGTGTGCAGCAAAGAGAAACCCTCTCCGGAAAAGGAAAACAGCCCCATGTGCTTGTAATGAGCGCCACACCGATACCGCGCACCCTTGCGGTTATCCTCTACGGTGATTTGGATATTTCGGTCATCGATGCGCGCCCGGCAGGCAGAACGCCGATTAAAAATGCCGTGATTGAGAAAAAGGACAGGCCCAAGGCCCTCTTACATATTAAGCGCGAAGTCGAATCGGGGCACCAGGCCTACATTGTATGTCCTCAGGTGGAAGCGAATCCCTTGACCTCACTTGAAAATGTGGAGGACTACAGCGCGGCACTCCGCACGAGCTTTCGCGGTGAAATCACGGTCGAAGCTCTGCACGGACGCATGAAAGAGGCAGAAAAACAGCGCATTATGGAACGCTTTCTTGCCGGTGAAATCTCGGTACTGGTTGCGACGACCGTCATCGAAGTCGGTGTTGATGTACCGAATGCGACCGTTATGATGATTGAAAACGCGGAGCGTTTCGGTCTTGCAACACTTCATCAATTGCGAGGCCGTGTCGGCAGAGGCAAGGAACAGGCTTATTGTATTTTTGTTCAAGGGAAAAAGAGCCGGGAGGGAAGCGAACGTCTGGGACTCTTGCAGCGCAGCAACGACGGCTTTGAAATCGCAGCCGCGGACTTAAAGCAGCGCGGTCCGGGGGAGCTTTTCGGTGCGGTCCAGAGCGGAGAGTTGACATTCGGTCTCGGTGACATTTATAATGATTATTCAGTGCTTCAGCTTGCAAAAGAAGCTGTGGATGCGCTAGATCAGGCGGATTTCGATCTGCCTGTGGTACATAAAAAGGTCGTATTGTAGGGAGCATAGCGAATGGATGAATTGTTGGGTAAGGCAGGAGAAGACCCACTGATTGAAGATTTGGATCTCGGAGATATGCCGGTCGCCGGTACGCGTATTACCGCAGACACGGAAGAACGGCAGCCCGAGACTTTGGATACGGTGCTGCCGGAAGATGACACCCCGATTCCGGTTGCCGTTCGGGAAGAAAGCGGGGAAGCTCTGCAGTGGGAGAGTTCGGACAGTGCCGCCGAGGCACTCTCACATGCGGCGCGCGTGAAAGCGGACGGAACCGAGCGGGAAGAAACCGAGGCCGTTTGGAGCGGACTGAAGCCGGAACCCGAGAAGGATAACTTCTATGTCAAATCGGAGCAAAACGAAGCGGCGGAAGAGACAACGGAAAGCGTACCGGATGATCTGCCGCTTCGAGAAGCACCCGCGCCGTTTTTGACGCTTGAAGAGCCCGAGGAACCGCCGAAGCGCCGTTCTTCCGCAGGAAAGAAAATATTGTTGACAGCAGCGGTTCTCCTTGCGGTAACCGCTGCTTCGTATACCATTTACGGACAAAAGTATCACCGTATCTTTCTTCCCAACACGGTCATCAACGGTGTTGATGTATCCGGTAAAAGCGCGGTCGATGCCGAGGCCGCAATGAACGCCGGAATTGCGGATTATAAGCTCACGATTCAGGCACGTGAGAATGAAGAGGCGAGCATCAGCGCATCGGAGGTAAATCTCCACTATGACTTCGGGGATACGCTCGGTAATTTGATTGCCGAGCAGAACATTTTTTCCTGGGGACCGCGCTATTTCTCGCGTCACGAGGAAAGCTTGGATGCTATGGCGAAGCTTGACGACGAACGCTTTGAATCCGCTGTCAAGGCCCTGCCTTTCTTTCAGACCGAGAACTTCAAGAAACCTGTCAATGCGCACATCTCGGACTATCAGAGCGGAAAATCTTACACCGTCGAGAAGGAAGAGGAAGGCACCGAGTTAAAGACGGAAGAGGCGAAGGCAAAAATCAAAGAGGCTGTCTCAACACTGCAGCCGGAGCTTAATTTGGACACCGAGAAACTCTATACCGAGCCGGAAGTCCGCTCGGACAATGAGGCTCTGGTCAAATCTGTCGAGGCAATGAATCAGTACCTCAAAACCGACATCAGCTATGCAGGTGATTCCGGTATCGTTCTGACCGGCGAGCAGCTTCACAGTTGGATCTCACCGGATGGCAAGGGCGGCGTAAAACTGGACGACGGCAAGTTGAACGAGTTTATCAAAACGCTTGCCTCGAAGTATGACACCTATAATAAGCCGAAGAGCCTTAAAACCGGATGGGGCGCAACCGTTACGGTAAAAAGCGGTTCCTACGGCTGGAAGGTCAACCAGGACGCAGAAAAAAGCTGGCTTCGCGAGGCGATTGCATCGGGCACCAAGACGCAGCGCACGCCGGAATTCTCTCAAAAAGCCGCTTCTCTGAGCGGTGCCGACTATGGCTCCACCTATGTCGAGGTCAATTTGAGTGCGCAGCACCTCTATTTCTATAAGGACGGGAAACAGCTGATTTCTTCCGACTTTGTTTCGGGAAACGAGTCGAAAGGAACCGTAACCCATACAGGGGCCTATGCAATCAGTTATAAGCAGCGCAACGCAACGCTTCGCGGTCAGGGCTATGCCGCACCGGTTAACTACTGGATGCCGTTCAACAACGGCGAAGGCTTCCATGATGCATCTTGGAGAAATACCTTCGGCGGTAATATTTACCTGAACGCAGGGTCTCACGGCTGCGTGAACCTGCCGCCCGCGGTTGCAAAAACCCTTTTTGAAAATGTGAGTGCCGGCACACCGGTGCTGGTCTATACCTTACCCGGAACGGAACCGAAGAAAACGGAACCGACGCCTGCTACCGCTCCGACAGAGAGCAGTTCCGGCGCAGAGTCGCAGAGCGCACAGGACAGCAATGCTGCGGCGACAAGCGCGGCCGCCGCAAAGCCAAGCGAAGCAAAGAAGGGCCCCGGACAGACAGAGAGCGGTTCCCCGAATCCGAGTATTTCGACCGGAGCGCCGCAGAACAAACCGGGAACCGGATCGGTACAGCCCGCCCCGGGTGAAGGAGGTTCAAATTAATGAGAGTCATTGCAGGAAGTGCGAGGAGACTCTTGCTATCGACTCTGCCGGGCGAAGATACCCGTCCCACGACAGACCGCATCAAGGAGACACTCTTTAATATGCTGCAGCCGGAAGTCCCGGGCTCCCGATTTCTGGATCTCTTCGGCGGCAGCGGCGGAATTGCCATCGAAGCCTTGTCCCGCGGAGCAAGTTCGGCGGTCATCGTTGAAAAGAATTTAAAGGCAGCACGCATCATCCGTGAGAATCTGGAACACACGCGTCTTGCGGATAAAGCGGAGTTGCTCGCAACCGATGCTTCGGCCGCGCTGACCAGGCTTGCCGGGACAAAATGCGAGCCCTTTGATTTGGTCTTTTTGGATCCTCCCTACGGAGCGGGGCTGGAAGAGAGGGCACTGCAGCAGCTTCGAAATTCCGGCCTGATTCACGATGATACCCTCCTCATTGTTGAGGCGAAGATTGATGCGGATCCGAGTCGTTTTGAGGCACTTGGCTATCGTATTGTAAAAATTAAGGCGTATAAGACCAATCAACATATCTTTCTCCAGAGAGGGAACGACGAGACATGACAATAGCGGTCTATCCGGGAAGCTTTGATCCGGTCACAAACGGGCATCTTGACATCATTAAACGCGCTTCCGAAATGTTTGATCACCTGATCATTGCGGTCCTGAACAACAAGGCAAAATCCCCGTTGTTCACGACTGAGGAACGTGTTACAATGCTATGCGAAATAACGGCGGATATTCCCAATATTGAGGTCGAGAGTTTTGACGGGCTGTCGATTAAATATTGCCATGAAAAGGGCGCCCAAGTGATGGTACGCGGCTTGCGAGCGGTGACGGACTTCGAATATGAGTTACAGATTGCGCAGACGAACCGCGTGATTGCAC
>CAJPKN010000070.1 GCA_905370385.1 Stomatobaculum longum | reverse complement strand
TTGCCGAAATGCGGCGAAACGGTATTTCACAGGGCGCAGACAGAAATCACGGAGCTCTACCCGGAGCCGCGTGATTTTTTGAACTTTCTCCGTCTGTACTACCGCGATGTACTCTGTGTGAAGAGCGGCGGGAGCAGTGAGGCGCTCATCTTCCCGCAGGAAGAAGAAGCACTGATTCGGGAGGCAAAGGACCTGAGTTACGAACAGGCAGGTGTGATTTTAAAAGAGACAGAGGCAGCCGAGGAGCGGTTCCGACTCAATGTGAATAAGGAACTTTCAGCGGAACTCCTGCTTCTTGCGATACGGAGGGAGTGATCGAAAATGACGGAGGTGATAGGCGTTCGCTTTCGCGAAGTCGGAACCATAGAAACTTACAGTGTTACGGGAGAACAGTTTCGGCGCGGTGACCACGTGCTCTGCGAGACGCAGTGCGGTGTGGAATACGGCACGGTGATTCTGGGAAACTACACGCTCTGCGGATGTAAGGCGGAGAATCCCCCGCAGAGCATACTCGCGCGGGCCACGGAGGAGGATGCGGCGCGTGCCGCGGACTATAAGAGCAAAGAACGGGAGGCTCTTTTGTTTTGCCGGAAAAAGGCGGAAGAACTCGGGCTCAACATGAAGATTATCTCGGCGGTCTTTTCGCTTCGGGATGACAAGGTGCTGTTCTTCTTCAGCGCGGAAGCGCGCGTGGATTTTCGCGTGCTCGTGAAGGAACTCGGCGCACAGTACCAGAGACGCATCGAACTTCGCCAAGTCGGCGCGAGAGACGAGACCAAGTTGCTCGGCGGCATGGGAAATTGCGGCCGTCCGCTCTGCTGCCATTCCTATCTCTCGGAGTTTATGCCGGTGTCGATTAAGATGGCAAAAGAGCAGGGACTTGCGCTCAATCCGCAAAAAATCAGCGGGGCCTGCGGCCGTCTCATGTGCTGCCTGAAGCATGAGACCGATACCTATGCGGAACTCAACAAGACCCTTCCGCGGAAGGGAGACAGCGTGCAGCTTTCGGACGGTGTGCGCGGCGATGTGGTTGAGGTCAGCGTATTGAAGCAGACCCTGCGTGTGGCCTGCTATGTGAACGGCGAGAAGGAGCTGCGGGATGTCGCGGTTGCGGATACGGTGATTGTGGAGCGAAAGAAGAAGGGCATGCCGCCGGCACAGAAGCGCGCCGCGGATGCGCAGCGGGAAGCGCGCGAAAAAGAGAAGAAGGACGGCGAAGCGACGCCGCCCGCAAGAGAAGGAAGAGCAAGAGGCGGAAAGCGCGGCGGACAGCAGAGAGACAGAGTGCAGGAGAAGAAGAAGTGACTTTCCTAAAGCCGGGAGAGCGCATTGACGACTTACAGCGCAGTCAGCTCGGCATCATTCAAAACCCGGCCCATTTCTGTTTCGGGACGGATGCGGTGCTGCTCAGCGGCTTTGTGCGCGCAGGCGGAAAAGAGCGGGTGGTGGATCTCTGTACCGGAAACGGCATCATCCCCCTCTTACTCTCCGCAAAGACCCGTGCCAAGGAAATTACGGGCGTGGAAATTCAGGCGGAGATTGCCGATATGGCGCGCCGCAGCGTGGCCATGAACGGTCTCGAGGAGAGGGTGCGGATTCTGCACGGCGATCTTCGAGAGGGTATTGCCGGTGCGAGCGGGAGTGTCGATGTGGTGAGCTGTAATCCGCCCTACATGGCCCTTCGGCGCGGAGAGCAGAGTCAGGCGACAAGTCGTGCGATTGCAAGGCAAGAAATTTGCTGCTCCCTGGAAGAAGCGGTCAATGAGACAGCGCGTCTCCTGAAAAACGGCGGACGCGCCTATTTTGTGTACAGACCCCATCGTCTCGACGAACTCTTTGCGGCTTGCAATGCTGCGCGCCTCACGCCGAAGCGCATGAAGTTTGCCCACCCCTACTCGGAGCGCGAGGCAAATTTGGTGTTGTTGGAAGCCGTAAAGGGCGGAGGCTCGTTTCTGCGAGTCGAGGCACCCATTGTTGTTTTTCGTTCTCCCGGTGTGTACAGCGATGAAATCCGGGATATTTACGGATACTAAGGAGAGAGCAGTGGAACAGAGCGGAAAAATCTACCTGGTTGCAACGCCCATCGGAAATCTGGGTGACATGAGCCCCCGCGCAATTGAGACTCTGCGGGCAGCGGATCTCATTGCGGCGGAGGATACCAGAAATACCATTAAGCTCTTAAATCACTTTGAGATTAAGACACATATGACCAGCTATCACGAGTACAACCGGACCGAAAAGGCCTACGAACTCGTGCGGCGCGCGGAACAGGGAGAGACCATCGCGGTTGTGAGCGATGCGGGCATGCCGGCGATATCCGATCCCGGAGAGGTGCTGGTCCGCATGGCTTTGGACGCGGGCATCGAAGTCACGATAGTCCCGGGACCCTGCGCGGCGGTGAGTGCGCTTGCAATCAGCGGGCAGACTACCGGTCGCTTTGTGTTTGAGGCGTTTCTGCCGCAGGAGAAAAAAGAGAGAAGGGCAAGGATAGAGGGGCTCAGGGACGAGACAAGAACCATAGTTCTCTATGAAGCGCCGCACAGACTGGCGAAGACCTTAGCGGAACTCGCCGAAGTGCTCGGCGGAGAGAGAGAACTCAGTTTGGTGCGTGAGCTCACAAAGCGGCATGAAGAAGTGCAGCGCGGCAAATTTTCCTACTTTTTGGAGCGCTACGCGGAGGAAGCCGGCCGTGCGGAAATTCGAGGCGAATATGTGCTGGTCATATCCGGAAAGAGCGAGGAAGAACTGCGCGCGGAAGAAATATCCGTTTTTTCGGAGTTTACGCCGGCAGAACATGTGGCCTGGTACGAGTCCCAGGGCTATGACCGCAAGGAGGCCATGAAAAAAGCCGCAAAAGACCGCGGAATCAGCCGCAGAGAACTCTATCACATGTTGCTCTGATATGTTACACTAATAAGAATCGAAGAATATTCGGAGGGCTGAGGATATGGGAGAAAAAATCAGAAAACCTTACTATATCACGACGGCAATTGCCTATGCTTCCGGCAAGCCGCACATTGGAAATACCTATGAGATTATCTTAGCGGATGCGATTGCCCGTTTTAAGCGAGAAGAGAACTTTGACGTCTACTTCCAGACCGGTACCGATGAACACGGTCAGAAGATTGAGGGCAAGGCAAAGGATGCCGGCATGACGCCGCAGGCCTATGTGGATCAGGTCTCCGCGGAGATCAAGCGAATCTGGGACCTCATGAACACGTCCTACGACCGCTTTATGCGAACCACCGAGCCCTACCATGAGAAGCAGGTGCAGAAGATTTTCAAAAAGCTTTACGAGCAGGGCGATATCTACAAGAGTTCCTACGAGGGTCTCTACTGCACGCCCTGCGAGAGCTTCTGGACCGAGTCGCAGCTTGTTGACGGCAAGTGCCCGACCTGCGGCAGAGAAGTGAAGCAGGCTTCGGAGGAGGCATACTTTTTCCGCATGAGCAAGTATGCGGACCGCCTGATTCAGTACATCGAAGAGCATCCGGAATTTATTCAGCCCGTCTCCAGAAAGAACGAGATGATGAATAACTTCCTGAAGCCGGGTCTGCAGGATCTCTGTGTGTCGCGCACCAGTTTTGAATGGGGCATCCCGGTCGACTTTGCACCGGGGCATGTGGTCTATGTGTGGCTCGATGCCCTGACCAACTATACGACAGGCATCGGTTACGACGCGGACGGCAACAACGGGGAACTCTATAAAAAGTACTGGCCGGCGGATTTACATCTCATCGGAAAGGACATTGTCCGCTTCCACACGATTTACTGGCCCATCTTCCTGATGGCGCTCGGCGAGCCGCTGCCGAAGCAGGTCTTCGGTCACCCCTGGCTTCTGCAGGCCGGCGGCAAGATGTCGAAGTCCAAGGGCAATGTACTCTACGCGGACGAACTGGTTTCGTTCTTCGGTGTGGACCCGGTGCGCTATTTCTGCCTGCACGAGATGCCCTTTGAGAACGACGGCAGCATCAGCTGGGATCTTATGGTGGAGCGTTACAATGCGGATCTCGCAAACGTGCTCGGCAACCTCGTGAGCCGCACCATCGCCATGACCAACAAGTATTTCGGCGGCGTGGTGGAGAGACCGGAAGCGAGCTTTTCTCCGGAGGATGCCGCACTCGATGCGGATCTTGAGAAGACGGTGCTCGACGGCGTCAAGAAGATTCGGGAGAAGATGGACGTGCTCCGCGTTGCGGACGCAATGACCGAACTCTGGAATATCTTTAAGCGCTGCAACAAGTATATCGACGAAACTCTGCCCTGGGCGCTCGCAAAGGATGAGAGCAAGCAGGACAGACTGAAGGCAGTGCTCTATCACTTGACCGAGGCCCTGACCATAGGTGCGTCTCTGCTCTTCAGCTTCATGCCGGAGACCTCCGAGAAGATTTTGAAGGAGCTCGGCACGGAGAAGAGAGAGCTTGAGGCCATGGATACCTTTGGACTCTATCCCTCGGGCACGCGGGTCGCAGCGGAGGCAGAGATGCTGTTCCGCCGCCTGGATCCGAAGGAGGTCGAGGCAAAGTTGAATGCGGAGAACGCAGCGGCCGAAGAGGCGGCAGCGGAAGAGGAGAAGGCGGAAGCGCCGAAGTCCGAGATTCAAATTCCGTCCAAACCGGAAGTGGAATACGATGCCTTTGCGCAGTGCGAGTTCCGAGTCTGCAAGGTCCTTAAGTGCGAGGAGGTTCCGAAGTCGAAGAAGCTCCTATGCTTCCGACTGGATTGCGGCGGCAAGGAGATTCAGATTCTCTCCGGCACTAAGAAGTGGTATCCGGAGCCGGAGAAGCTGGTCGGAAAGCGCGTTATGGCAATTGTGAACTTAAAGCCCGCGCGTCTTGCGGGTATGGAGTCCCAGGGCATGTTGCTCTCGGCGGCGGATGAAAACGGAAATCTGAGTCTGATGACAACGATGTCCGAGGATATGCCGTCCGGCGCGGAGATCGGCTGATGCTCCTGGATACCCATGCGCACTACGATGACGAGGCGTTTGATGCCGACCGGGACGAGTTGCTCGAAAGTCTGAAAGAGCACGGCATTCGGAAGGTCATCAACGCGGGCGCTTCGGTGGAATCGAGTTATACGGGGCTTAGGCTCGCAGAGCGTTATCCATGGATGTACGCGGCACTCGGCGCACATCCGAACCATGCGGAAGAATTGAGCGATCGCGTTCTCAGCGACTTCGCGGAACTTGCGAAACATCCGAAGGTGGTTGCAATCGGTGAAATCGGACTGGAGTACCACTACGAGGAACCGCAGCGGGACGTACAGAAGATTTGGTTTCGCCGCCAGTTGGATTTGGCGGCGGAGACCGGGCTTCCGGTCATCATTCACTCCAGAGAGGCTGCCCAAGACACCTTTGATGAGATGCAGCGCGCAGCGGCGCGCGGTATCGGCGGAGTGATTCACTGCTTTTCTTCCGGTGCGGAACTCGCGCTTCGCTACACAGAACTCGGGTTTTACATCGGCATCGGCGGTGTCGTGACCTTCAAGAACGGCAAGAAGATGAAAGAGGTGGCGTCGGCTGTCCCGCTCACGAGCATTTTACTCGAGACGGACAGTCCCTATCTCTCGCCCGAGCCGAGGCGCGGAAAGCGAAACGACTCGCGGAATCTGCCTTATATTGCGCAGGAAATTGCGCGCATCAAGGGGATTACGGAGGAGGAAGTGCGGCGCGTCACAGAGGAAAATGCGCTGCGCTGTTTCCCGAAACTTGCAGACGGGGAGGTGTGCTGATGGCAGATCTCGGCAGAGCGGAAAACACCATAGCGCTCTTAAAGCGCCACGAGGAATTTCGCTTTCAAAAGAAGTTCGGGCAGAATTTTTTGATTGACAGTCATGTCTTGGATCGAATTGCCGATGCGGCGCAGATTTCCGAGGCGGACGCTGTGCTGGAGATAGGTCCCGGCATCGGGACCTTGACCCAGAGGCTCGCGGAGCGGGCGGGAAAGGTGCTCGCGGTGGAGATAGACCGCGGTTTGATTCCGATTCTCGCGGAGAGTCTCGCGGAGTACGACAATGTGGAAGTGATTCAGGGAGATATCCTGGAACAGAACCTGAACGACTTGTCGGAAAGACTCGGCGGGAAGCGAATCAAGGTGGTCGCAAATCTCCCTTACTACATCACAACGCCGATTTTAATGAAGCTTCTGGAGAGCGGACTTCCGATTGAGAACATCACCGTTATGGTGCAAAAGGAAGTGGCGGAGCGCATGCAGGCTTCGCCGGGCGGAAAAGACTACGGCTCGCTCTCGCTTGCGGTGCAGTATTATGCCGCGGCCGAGATTGTGGCGAATGTGCCGCCCCACTGTTTTCTCCCGAGACCTAAGGTCGGTTCTGCGGTCATCTGCCTCAGGACCTATGCGGAGAAACCGGTGCAGACCGGAGATGAGGCTTTTCTGTTTCGCATCATTCGAGCTTCGTTCAATCAGAGAAGAAAGACGCTGGTGAACGGGCTGAAGAATGCGGGCTTCTCGCGGGAGAAGGTAAATGAGGCGCTTTCTTCGCTCGGACTCCCGGAGACCGTGCGAGGCGAGGTGCTCTCGCTTGCGCAGTTTGCGGCCTTGGCAGAGTTATTGCGGGCATAAGCATTTGAGAAACATTTGATATTTATTCCGCGGGTGTACCCGCGTTTTCATAAATCGAGGACATTAAAATGAGACGGAGAATTTCGAAAAAGCAGGCGCTCGCGCTGTTTGTGACAGCGGCGATGCTAACGGCCTGCTCGCAGGGGAAGACGGCACAGAGCGATGCGGCAAAGGAGAGCGCCGCGAGCACGGAACTCGGCAGCACGGAGAGTGCGGCAAGTGCGGAGGGAACAGCGGAGAGCAGCTCCGAGAGCGGTGTTGCGGAGAGCACAGAGAGCGGCGCGGATCAGAGTGCGGAGGAAAGTACGGAGAGCAGTGCCGAGGCGGCACTCCCCGCAAATCCGGGCGATATCGTGGCGGTATCTCCCTCCGGCGCACAGTTCCCGGACATGGATTTGGTCGTGCCGACCACAGAACCCGCACCCGAAATTATCCGCATCGGTACGCGGAACTGGATTGTCAAGGATTTGCAGGCGCGTCTCATGGAACTCGGATTTATGGACAACGATGAGCCGACGGATTATTACGGCGAGGTGACCGCGGCGGCGGTGAAGGTGTATCAGCGGCAGAATAAGCTGCCGCAGGACGGCATTGTGGGCGAGTCGACCCTCAAGGCCATTATGGATGAGAATGCGCACTACTACACGGCGCAGGAGGGCGACAGCGGAACGGACATCGTGACGTTGCAGCAGAGACTGTATCAGCTCGGCTATCTCGCGCAGACCGCGGATGTAAACGGAACCTTTGACGGAAAGACCCTGGCAGCGGTGCAGAAGTTCCAGCAGATGAACGGTCTGGGACAGGACGGCAAGGTCGGCCTTAAAACCATGAACCTCATCTATTCCGATGAGGTCAAGCCGAACATGGTGGTCTACGGTGAGAAGAGCGACATTGTCATGGCAGCGCAGCAGCGGCTCAAGGAGTTGGGCTATCTGACCGGAGAGGCAGACGGCAATTTCGGTCTCGGCACTGTCATGGCCATCAAGGAGTTCCAGAGCAGAAACAACCAGGTTGTCGACGGTTATCTGGGACCCGGCACACGCGATGCACTGAACAGTCCGAATGCGCAGGCCTTCGGCCTGACACTCGGTGACGAGAGCGAATCCGTGGAGCGGGTGCAGGAACTGCTCAGCAAGTGGGGATATCTCGACAAGCAGCTCGCAACAGGCTATTACGGAGATGCGACCAAGAATGCGGTCAAGGCCTTCCAGGAGAGAAACGGTCTCTCGGCGGACGGCATGGTCGGCGCGGCAAC
>CAJPKN010000069.1 GCA_905370385.1 Stomatobaculum longum | reverse complement strand
ACGATGACTCCGACAGTGACAACACTTCCGGCGGAAGCGGCGGCGGTGGCGGTGGCGGCGGAAGTCGCGGCGGCAGCAGCAGCCGTGGCAACGGCAGAGGCAGTCACATTGTGCCCACACCGAGCGCGAACATTGCAACCACCCCGGCGCAGACAGGCGATTCGGATGCGACGGATAAGCCGCACAACGCGGACCCCGGCAAGCGGACTGCAGGTACCGAGAAGATCGAAAAGTTGGATGGTGAGAGCGGCAGCCGCAGAAAGAAGCAGACAAGCGGTGACAAGGAGAGAAAGCGTCGCTTACCGAAGACGGGAGAACAAACGCTCGGGAAACTCCTTTTTTGGAAAGAGGAGAGACGGGACGAGGAAGCTTAAACAAAAACAGAAGAAGAGCCTTGCAAGAGGAGCTGTGTCGTGTTTGCGGCACAGCTCCTCATTTGTTGGGCGGAGAAAACCGATATACAAATGCGACCTGAATAATAGGCATATACATTAAATATGCTCATTAATATTCACGCGACTGCAAGACGGGGGAATTCGCTTCGGAAAATGTGTAAGAAATAGAGCTGAGGCTGCAGTGGATTTGACTGCATCAAAAGAGCGCAAAGCACCTAAACAGTGGGATTCTGTCTCGGAGGAGTGATTGTCGGCAAAATAAAAGAACTGTAGACAGCTATTGTATTGATTAACAAGTTTCGCTTGAATAACGCCAAGGAAAAAGTTAAAATTGAATTAAAATTGTGCGTTTGAATCGAGTAGTTGTCAGACAATAACTATTGCCGGAGATTGTGGCGTAACAGGAGGATTTCATGACTCAAAGGGCTTGGAAGTATTGGAAGCGAGTTCTCGCGATGTTGGTCGCGATGATACTCATACTTGAGGCTTTGCCGCTTCACACGCTTGCCGCAGTCGGACGGGATAGCTATATCCCCTTGGTTGTAAGCGAGGATGAGGAGGAGGAAGAAGCGGAAGATTACACCGAGGATGCAGAGTTGATTGACGACAGGCCTCTGCTTGCCGCGGGAATATCCCCACGGGCTTACCTTGCCTCAGGTTCCAATGCGACCGTAAGCAATGCACTGCCGCTTGCGACGCCCTATGTCGCATTTCGCCAGTCCTCCGGGACCTATGCGCCCTGGACGGGAGCGGTGGAAGACGGGGCCCTCACGGCAGCCAACAACTATGTGAAACTAGATCCGGCAAACAGTGTGTTTCAGCAGCCTTCCGACTTTGTCATCGGAAAGTATAATTCGAGAACCTTCAGTGTTCAGTTTGCTTTCCGTCCGAGTGAAATTTCGGATACGGTGCGGAATAATCTGGTCATGGAGCTCTGGATTCCCGCAGGACTCGATTTAAGCGGAACGCCGAGTCTCACCGGAGTGAGCTTTTCCTCGCGTCGCCTTGCGGACGGAAGCTGGGTGCTCACCGCGAGACCGGACCCGACCACCGCGAGTGTCAGCGGTCAGATTACGCTCGTGCAGGATCCGAACAGGCTGATTAACGAACTCCCGCTCTCCCAGGGGGAGTTTCCTTTCCGCATGCGCTTAATTAACAACTATGGGTCGACCAATCCGGCTGCGCCGCCTACGCTTTTTACGGTGGACAGCGGAGATCATGACAAGACAACGGCGTTAACTTTGAATACACCTGCGGCGAATCCGACAATGACGTTTAGCAATCCCTCGGACAGCTATACCTTCATGCCGGGTGAAATCGGCGGTGTTTGGAGCATGTCGGCGAGCATGCCGCTCGGAAAACCGGTGGGAAGACGCATGATTGCCTACAATGGTTATGAGACTTCGGCGGCGGAAGATGCCTTGGCGCCGCTCGGTACCGGTAATCTGATTACAAGCAGTTTTAATATTAACAATCCCACTTGGTATCGAAAAGGGCTGGAGTTTAAGGTTCACAAGTCGGAAGGGTATCTTGCCGAGACCGCAAAAATTCATATGGTGCTTCCGGGCGAAGGAACGCAATTTGAGCAGGGCGGAACACTTGCGTGGACCTATGAGACAGATGACGGTTTCAGGATTCCGTGGACAAGAATCGGCGCGTATCAGGATACACCGACGCCCGCAAATCGCGACGTCGACATCAACCTGAGAAATCTCTACTCCCGGTATACAAGCGGAAGATTTGCGGAAGCGGTTGCGGGGTCCGGCTTGAGTTATATCGACATTTTCCGAAAGCCCGGTACATTTCATGTGAAGTATTTTCCGCTGGTGTATTATAACCGGCTTTATCAGGGAAACTGGGGCGCGACGGATTACACCGCAACGGCGGGCTCTTACATTGAATATGCGGATAACACCGTATACGGCGGCACGAAACAGGACAGCGGTACACCGCTTCGCTTCCGTTTCATTCAGGGTACGGATCCGGTTCAAATTAAAACATCAAACGATTATCTGGATATGACCTACGGCGGTGATTATTACAGATATAATTTGGATGCTGTGCCGCAGTATAGCGCAACTTCGCCAGAGTATACGGATTCGGAAGAAGTAAAGTCCGGGTTCCGCTTTGACGACGAAAGTGATGCCTTTCAAATTCAGGACAATCTCTTAATATCTTATGACTTTGAGGAGGCACTTTCGCCGGTTTGGTTAAATCAACTCGGCCTTGCAAAAGAATATGGCCTGGGCTACCGCATCTATGTCAAAGATGCACAGACCGGACAGACCGAAATTCGCACCTTGGTACCGGGTGAAATTTACCCGAGCTACACGGCGCAGACCATTCATTATAATGGCCAGAGCATCACCGAGACCGTTATTGACGGTACCGGAATGACGGACTATACCTTTGCGGATGCGAATGTCGCGGGAAACAAGAAGTACATTGCCCGCGTGGAGGTCTTTAAAAAAGAGTACGATTATAACCAGCGCGGCAGTTATATCTTCTGGAATGTTTATGATGCCGGACATCATAAGAACTGGTTTACCTTTAAGCTGCGTGCCTACCATCATCGCCTCTCGGACGGAACCGATATTCCCGATAACTATGAGGCAAAGGTACAGCGAAACATATCTTCCGACCAAATTCTCGCGCAGAACGGCGGGCAGCCCTTTGCGCGTGAATTCAAGGTGAGGACACGTCACCTGACGGATGATATTCGGACCCAGGCCGTAGGCGGGGGCACGATGGAAGTAAACCGGCATGATGAGATTAACATGTTGGGCCTCTATCGAATTATAAAAAATCCGCAGACCATGGACTACAACGTGGACAGCACGGGACAGGCAATTGCCTTCGGTGCTGCGGGCTATGACCCTGTGGTCCTGGAGATTTCAGGCGATGCAATCACCATTACGGAATATCTCGAGAAGGCAGACCTTCGCCTACTCGGCGTCTGGGACAGCAGCGGAAACTATCACGACTTACAGCAGGCCGGCATCGACCCGGAACAACCGGCTTACTTAAAGGACGGTATCTCTCGATATTCGGATACGGAGCTGAGTGTTTTTTCCAATTCCAATGATAACGGAAGCTTCGGCGGGAAAGTCTATGATTTGAATGCCGTTTGCAATGCGCTGGGCACACCCTATGCGACGCGCGTGGTCATGGCGGCGGATCAGGTTAACTCGTTCCGAACCAGCATCAACAACGGTTTTCAGCAGTACCGCTTTTTTGCACAGAAGGTCTACCCGGGACATTTGAACTATGACAATGCGGTCGGTACCAACGGTTCCGCGGATCTTCCGAAGCAGCTCGACTTTTCGAGCATGATCTATTGCCTTTACAGTGATTATAAGAGTGAGCAGGTGGACCACAACCCGCCGCAGGACAGCACGATACACGGTATTAACCCTTACCACGGCTCTTCCAAAAAATCGTCTTCCAAGTCCGCAAGACTGGTGGTAGGCGATGCTGTCAAGGGAATTTCGGTTTTGGATCAGGATTACTACGTGAATCCCTGGTCTTTGGTGGATAAGGGACGCCTCGGCGGAAACTTTTTGGAACCGAGCAAACAGACCTTTCTAAATCGCGCGAATTACATTGTCAATGTAATCGGTCAGGGAACCTATGCCGCGGGAGAGGTCGCCGGTCAGAGAGAACTTGAGTTGACACGGATTGCGGTAGATAACACGGGGGTCACTTGGAGCAACACGGCGGTTCCGGAAATATCGTATGAAAATGCGAGCATCGATTTTGCCGGCACGAGTCCGTATTTGCTTTCTCTGGTCAATGCAATCAGTTTTGACATCCAGTCGCCGAGCAACTTTCAGGACTTCATTCTGGATGCAACCCTTTCGGACGGAACGGTCAAGCACATTGAGGACACGGCCTATTACGCCTATACCTCGACCGGCAAGGGGCGCATGCACTACCTGATTCCCGGCGTAGATGTGAAGAACGGGCCCTATGTTACTTCGATTAAGGTGAGCTTCCCGAACAATAAAAACTGGGGCGACAACCGTGAAAAAATGGAGGTGTGGGGCAATAACAACGGAAACCGCCTACTTCCGAGTGTCGGTTTATCGCTGGTGGAGCAGGATATCCCGAAAAAATACCCGGGCACCACAATTCCGGTCGGCTCCCTCAGCGAGAAGGATAGCGATCCGAGCTATGACAAATTGACGGTCAAGGCAAAGCTCCACTATGAGAATGTCCTCGGCGAAAATATGACCACGGATCTCACACGCTTTGCGACCGAAGGTGCCAGTGAGCGCATTGCTTCGCAGCGCGTAGAAGTTGCCTTTTTCCAGAACCTATTGAGTTACGCCTCTAGCAATACCTATCAGGGAAGAGAACTGACGGTCAGCGGACAGCTTCGTTTTGCGCCCACCGTAGGCACCAAGAATCTTGCCGCAAGTAAAGATTTAAGAGTGCGACCGACCTATTATCTGAAGATTGACAAGAGCTTTACCTATGTCGATAACAGCGCAAAAATTCAAGGCTTTGTACCAAATGCTACCGGTGCGGGGATGATGTGGTCCGCAATCGGCATTCCGGATGTCACCTTTATTCCCGCGGGAACCGGTGCCGGACAGTCGGGACACGCAGACTACGGAATTCTTGTGATTTCTACCGACCGGATACCGGAGAACGAATTGCCTGTTCCGGGACAGAATCTGGGGGCGGGCTGGTATGGCTATATCAACAGTCTGAGTTTCAAACTTCAGGCAGATTATTCCGCGGATCCGGTCTATGTGAAACCGGTGCCGGGTGCTTGGCTTGACACCAAGTTCGATGCCAACCGCGACGGCAACGGCGGGAACTCCAAGGGTGTCGATGTCGAGACCACGAACGACAACAACCAGCTCGTTCAGGATGCGCCCCGCGGCGCTCAGTTCGGCAATGCGACGGCGGCCAAGGCCGGAGCGAGTGCAAACGAAGCAGAGATGCTCTATGCGCCAAACAATACAACGCACAAGATTAACCAGGTGACTGCGCTCGGTTTACTTGCCCTCGCACAGGCAAACAAGCCCTACCAGGAGAGCTCGAGTCGCGTGACAAGCAGGGACCTCAATAACAATCCGAACATCTTCAGCGCGAAGGTCTTCCTGACCAGTGACGACACGAACCCGACCAACGACTGGGAAATCTATATTCCGGTGCCGAAGGCGGGAGAGCAGTACAGCTACCTGAGCGGCGGCGTAACCCAGACGACCCCGGCATCCCAGTTCTCAATGGACTATTACGGGGTCGATACTTCGGCGCTCACGGGTCTCAACTACACGATTTCATATACAACGGATCCGAACCCCGCGGCAAACGGCTATACCGGTGCAAAGACAGCCTCCTGGACCACGAGCAAACCCGCCGATGCGGATATCACGATGGTGAAGCTCAACGTGAGCAACATGCCGGCGGGCAGGAAGGCATCCGTCACGCTGCGCTATCAGTTGCACGAGCGGAAGAAGAAGTTGCTCAACCAGATGGATACGATTGTCGCCTACGGAAACTTCCGCATGGGCACCAATCCCACGCCCTTCTACGGCGCGGACGGACAGGCCAGCAATAAACTGGAGTATCTGTTGCCCGACCTCACGCTGAGCGGCATTGCCTTTCAGGAGAATGATTTTAACTCGCTCTACGATGCGGGGACGGACAGCTATCAGAGCGGTGTCCGCATGAAACTCCTCGAGGCGGACGGCGTGACCGAAGTACTCCGGAGCGATAATAACCTGGGATTTGTCAGTACGACCAACGCCAACGGCTACTACATGCTTTATGCGCCGCACGAGGGCAACTGGGTGGTTCAGGCGGATGCTTCCTCGCTGAGCCCGCTCCGTAAGCTCGTGAAGAAAGATCAGGGGACGAATCCGGCCGTGAGTTCCCGCTTTGATCGAAATACGAATCTTGCGGCGGTCACGGTGACTGCGAATGTACCGGCGGGACAGTATAACCTGCCCCATGTGAACGCAGGCTTTTACAACGTGCCCATCCTCGATCTCGCGGATCGGGTGCTCCACGTGGGCGATGCAGCTTCGACGGTGACGCCGACACTCACGAACCCGGTGGATCCCGCAAACCCGGTCGTAAACTATGCGATTCAGACGGGCGCGCCGACAGACCTCGTTTCGGTGAACGGCAGCGGCGCGGTAAGCGGTACGCTGACCCCGCAGAAGACGGGCGTCACGACTCTGCTGCTCACGACCGATGACGGCTACGGCGATCTCATCAAGAAGGAAGTGAAACTCACGGTCTGGGCTGATGTGAAGTATGACGGAAACGGCGCGGACAGCGGCAGCATTTCGCCGAACGGCGAGCAGCTCTACCCGTCTACGACGGCGGCCGGTGCGGATGCGCACACGGATGAGACGACCGCGAAGAGTTCCGCGGGAACGGCGGGCGTGGACACCCAGCTCACACGCGCGGGCTATTACTTTGACGGCTGGAACACGAAGCCGGACGGCACGGGCACCGCGTATGCGGCGGGTGCTGCGATTAAGACCGGAAAGATTGACGGTGACTTAACACTCTATGCGGTCTGGAGACCGGTGACCCCGGCGACGGACAGCTTTACCATCGAGAAGCTCTTAAAGGGAGACTATGGCCTCCTGCCGGACGGCCAGCGTGCGCCGCTCACCGCAGAGAACTTCGGCTTCACGCTGACCGGTACCTCCTTTACGGCGGCGCATGTGACGGCAGAACCCATGCCGACCGGCTCCGCGAAGGAGAGCTCCCGCGATGAGACGCCGGGTCAGAACCCTGTGGTCAAGTACACGCTTTCGAGCGCAGACCTCTCACTGATTACCCCGGGCTCCCCGGTCTTGACCGAGAATGCGACGGCGGGAGCTACCTTTGCGAGCGGAACCTTCAACTTCACGATGCCCGGTACCTATGTGTACACCCTCAAGGAAGAGGCGGGCAGCGCACAGTACTACGGCTACAATTCCCGCGTCTACACGATTACCTATGTGGTGACGCAGAGCGGCAGCGGCCTTGGAAACGCGCTTAGTTTTGTTCGGACGATTAGCTACCAGGATCCTGTAAGCGGAGCGGCGGTTAATGTGCAGACGGCAAGCTTTGAAAATACCTATCAGCTGCCGCGCTACACGGTGACCTTCGATCCGGACCAGGGCAGCTTTACGCCCCCGGCTCAGACGCATCGCTACGGCGACCGCGTAACGGAGCCGCCGGTTCAGAACAATGCGGCAGGCGTTGCGACCTCCCCGGCGGGAGAGCGCTACGGCTATCACTTTAAGCACTGGAAGGCCGCGGACGGAACCCAGTTCCAGTTCGTGAACAGCTCGGTGCGCGCAAACTTCACCCTGACCGCGGTCTGGGAGATCAATACCTACCCGGTCAAGGTACTCGATGCCGCAACGGCAGATACGCCGCATGCGAATGAGGTCATCTTCGACAACGGCGGTGCACCCATGGCGCACGGCACGGTGCTTAACGCGCCGACCGCGCCTGACAACAAGACGGGCTACCACTTTGACCACTGGGAGAACGACGCGGATCACAGTACTTTTACCTTCGGAAATCCGGTCACGGGTCCGCTGACCGTCCGTGCGGTGTATGCACCGAATGCGTATACGGTGAAGTATGATAAAAATGCGGCAAGCGCGAGCGGAACCACAGCGGATTCCGCCCATGTCTACG
>CAJPKN010000068.1 GCA_905370385.1 Stomatobaculum longum | reverse complement strand
TCCGGGCAGTGAAACTTCATCTTTTCCGCGAGGCGCGCAAACTCCCGCCGAATTTGCGCTGAGGTATCGGAACTTTCCCGCTCCAAATAGACAGTCACATGCGCGCTGCCGTCCTGCACAACCTTATAGTTCTTTACTCCTTCCGCATAGATCACGCAGCGGCTTATGAAGTCCGGAAAAACGTCCACCTCGTTTCGATGGATGCCCGCAAAGTAAAAGATATCGTCCTCTCGCCCTTCGATGTATTGAATCAGACTTGCGGGATTCCCGCAGGGGCAATGCCCCCTTTTCTCGACCAGAATGTCATTCAGGCGGTAGCGGACGATGGGCTGCGACTGCCGCGTAAAGTCCGTGACGATGGGCACAAATCGTCTTTCGTCCAGATACTCCCGTTCGATTAACACCAGTTCCTCGTTTAAGTGAAAATTCCCGCATTCGCAGACATAGCCGAGGAAGCCCTCCGTGCACTGATAGGCCTGGTGGATGACTTGAAGCCCGAATTGCGCCTTTAGGTAGGCGGCATCCTCCGCGCGCAGCACCTCCGCGACCGAGATCACTTTTTCGGGATTGATTCTAAGTGCTCCGCGCTCTATGGCCCGTGCGATGTCGAGTAAGACCGACGGCGGTGCGACCAGCAAGCTCGGGCGGTAGGCCGCGAGTTCCGAAAGATTCTCCGTCATGTCTTTCAGAAGGTCAAAGTAGCGAAACCGTATCAGCTTGGAATCTATGGTCTCATAGAGATTATTGTCCGCGCGGAGAAAGAAGGCGATGCGGTGCCCGAAAAGTTTTCCCTTCGGCAAAAACTTGGCGAGCACCGTTCCCGCCCAGAGCGCCCGCTCCCTGTCGCTCACCAAAAAAAGTCCGCGCGCCCCGCTGGTTCCCGAGGACAGCCCAACGGAGATACCGCCGAGCTTCTCCGAGAATTCCCGCTGCTTTTCGCTGTCGATTGCAAGGGAAAGCGCTTCATCCCGGTCCACGCCGACACAATTCAGCGCATTGAAATGCTCCATCATGAACTGCTTATTCATCAGGGGCAGTTTCTTAAAGTCTTCGAAGCTATGAACGGAAAGCCCCTTAAAATACGGGGAATGCTCTTTCAAATAGGCGAGTTGCCTAAGCACCCGCTGCTTTTGATAGCGCCTAAGCGCCTTTCTCGTGCGGAAACGCTGTAAGTAGCGCGCCCAAATGAAGTACCACACAACCGCCAAACGCTCTCTCATCCCTTGATGACCTCCTCGATTCCGCGGTCATGGCTAAAGCATAGCCGTATGCCGTCCGAGCGCATGCGCGACAGAATGCGATCGTTTTCCCGATAGGCGCGCATATCGTACTGCACAAGCCGTGCAAGAAAGCGGAGTTCGTTTGCCCGCCCTACGAATTCGTTGCCCCAGCTTGCATCCGCCCCGAGAAAGATTTTATTTTCTATCAGACAGCAGAGCTGTCCCCGCGCGTGCCCGTCCATCTGCGTTAAGAGAAGGCTCCCGTCCCGGAAAAAATCACAGTAAGAAAAATACGCATTCTTCTCTTCCCGAAGCTGCTCCCGCCGAAGCACCGTGCAGTGCGCCGCAAACCAGGGCGGCAAGAGTCTTTGGAAAATCAAATCTCCGAGCCGGTTGCGGCGGTAGCGCAAAAAGGCATCCCGGCTCAGCACAATCCGAGCTGACTTGAAGTGCTTCACGCAGCCGATGTGGTCCGGATGCAGGTGCGACAGAAAGAGGTAGCGTATCTCCTCCGGCTGAATCCCGTCCGCCATGAGCTGATTCTGAATCTCATCCGCCGGGCGCACAACAGTCGGATTCAACAGATGGTAGAGCCTCCCCTGAAACCCTAAAGTAGAGATTTCGCTGCTATAGCCGGTGTCAAAAAGGATATAGCCCTCTTTCACGTGCCGGATTAAAAAGACGCCCGCCGGAAACTGCCGCTTTTCATGCGGATATCCCCGAAACACCGTGTGTAAATCATTGGTGCAGTACCCGCAGGCATAGTAACGGATACTCTCAACGGACTTGAATGCTGTCATCGCTCCCCCTTCGCATACTTCCGAATCCCTGCGCGTAGGCTGACAATAGGCCTGTAGCCGAGTTCCCGCTTCGCTTTCTCGATGTTTAAGGTCTGACTGTAGCCAAGCGTACATATCGTATAACGCGTAAACGGCGGCTCCCCGTCCAGGCGGAACAAGCGGTACACCCGCTCCGACAAAGTCGCGACGCCGTAGAGAAGGCCGAGTGGCAGGCGCAGATACCGCGGCGTTTCGCCGAGCGCCCGAAAGAGCTCTTCGAGAATTGCCCGAAATTCTTGCGGCTCTCCGTTCGTGATGTTATAGACCTGCCCTACCGCGGCCTCGCTCTCAATGGCAAGCCGCAGGGCGATCGCTGCATTTTCCACGCAGGTGATGTCCACGAGATTATGTCCGCCCCGAAAAAGCGGAATACCGCTCCGCCGATTTGCTTTGATGAGCCGCGGGATGATGCTGCTGTCCCCGATGCCGAAGAGACCCCGCGGGCGTAGGATTACGCAAGGAACGCTCCGCTGCTCCCGCAGTACTTTTTCCGCCAAAATTTTGCTCTCGATATAGTAGTTCAGACGATTTGAGGCATCGTAGTCCTCCTCCCGTATGTTCAGGCGATCGCACTTTCCCGCGTAGATGCTCGGCGATGAGACAAAGACCAAGCGCTTCACCTTATTTTGTTTGCAGGCGCGTACCACCCGCTGCGTGCCGCGCACATTGGTCTCCATGAAGTTGGAGCGCTTGCCCCAGACCGTAGAGAGCGCCCCCGCGTGAATCACAAAGTCCACGCCCTTTGTCGCCGCCGTGATGTCCTCCTGCCGGCAAAAGTCCCCGACAAAGAGCTCTGCGGCTTCCGCACCGTCCGCGCGCAGCGCTTCGAGTTTATCCCGCTTGCGCCCGAAAGCGACCACTTCATAGCCGTGCGCAAGCAGCTCCCGCACCACATAGCGTCCCAGAAAACCGTATGCGCCGGTCACCAATACTCTGCTCATCTTCCTCCCATACACTTTCTCGGAAATACAAAGCCCCGGCTGCAACAACGCGCAGCCGGGGCAAAGCAACTACGCCTACAAAATCAGACCAAACTCTCCTGTGGAACGGTTTGCAGCATAATTACATCCATGGTTATCAATCTGTTATGTATCATAACGGTTCGGCGGGGCTTTTTCAACATAACGGCAAGGCATAAAAAGCTACGGCAAGACTGCGTCGAACACCATACTCTAATATCCGAGTTCAACATTTTCGGATTCCGTTTCCGGAAGAGCCTCCCCACCTCTCTGCATTACGGACTGCTTGAAAATCAGAACTAATAAGCCCTTGCGAGAAAAACGACTCACAAGGGCCTAATTCTTATTTTTCCTTCTGCTCCACAACTGCTTTCTCGACATTCAATCCACGCAGAATCAGTGTAATCAAGATGGTAAGGACCATGGGCATCCAAAGATAAAGAATGTGGAGCATGTTCATGCAAGCCGCGGACTGTACCTCAGCCCCTCCCACATAGCCAGACAACGCCAGTAGCCAGCCGGCAACTGCCGTGCCGATACCACCGCCCACCTTTGTTCCGAAGGACGTGCAAGAATACATGGTTCCGTCAACCCTCTTCCCTGTAGTCAGATAGGTGTATTCCGAGCAGGTCGCAATGAGCGCATTCATGTTGCCTTGAAGAGGACTCATGCCCAACGCTGCAATGGCAGTACTGGCCAGCATGAGCGGTACACTTCCCATATAACCCGCGACAACTACCAAGATGCGTCCCAGACTTCCGATGATATATCCCATCTTGTTGAGCCGGAACATTCCTCCCCACTTCTGTACCAGCATCGGTGTCATCAGAAGTCCGACAATCATCGGAATATTGATTGCCCAGGAAAAAACGCCGAGCAGATTGGCATTTTTCAGAACATAGGACATAAAATAAATACCCATGTTCAGCGTTGCGGAATAAATTTGCATGAGCAAGTAGGAAACCACAATCATCAAATAATACTTATTCTGAACCAGGAGTTTAAACGCAGCACCTAAGCTGTATTTTTCCTCCCCTGTCTGTGCCTCCCCCTTTAGTTCCTCGGCAACCTGTTCCAGCTCTCCCTCTTTGATTTGCTTGTCATAGACAACCGGGTTAATTTCATTCCCTGCCAATTCTTCGGGAGAAAGCTCACGCACTGACATCACAGAAATCGTATTGGCAATCAAACCAACAACCGCATAAATGATTGCAACCGTTCTCCAGGCAGCTGCCCCGCCGCCAAAAGCTGCCACAAAAGATATCGTAATTGTCTGAATCAACATGCTGGTACCAAAGGCAAACATGAACCGGATGGAGCCCATTTCTACACGTTCCTGGTTGTTTTTGGTAATCAACGCGGTTAAGGCGGAATACGCAATGTTATTTGCGGTATAGAAGCCTGCATTCAAAACAGTGTAAGCAACAAAGAACCAGGTGTACTGCGCAAAAGCGCTAATATTCGCCGGAATACAGAAGATTGCAACCAAACAGATTGCGCAGCCAAAGTATCCGTAGAACATCCAAGGACGCGCCTTACCCATTTTTGTACTTGTCTTGTCAATCAGAACTCCGAAGAAAATATCGCTAACACCGTCCAAAAGTTTGGAGGCTGCAATCAGACTGCCGATGATACCGGCGTTCATCCCGACTGTATCGGTCAGAAAAATCATGACAAAGGCGGACAGCAGTGCGTAAATCACATTGCCGGCAATGTCACCTGAGCCATAGCCAATCTTGTTATACCATTTCAAATAGGCCTTTTCTCTCATTTCCATCGTGACAGCCCCCTTAGCCTTCTTCCGGCACCATGCTCAAATCAAAACTGAAACCGGAATCCACGAATCTGTATTTTTCCTTCGGGCGTGGTCCGCAACTGTTCGATCCGATTCCGTTCTGCTTCTTGTCGAGGCAGAGCACTGTGCTTCCGCAAGGCTCCAGTTCGTAGTTGTGCTTCTTTTCCGTCAACTCCTCCTGCGTGTAGTTCGAGGCATTGAAAGAAAAGCTTGATGATCCATAAACACGCAGTTTTAAGCCTTCGCCTTCCAGCACAACATAGTCGCAATCGTCATGGCTTCCGTTTTCCTGCGGCCTCAGGTAATCCTCATGTAAGTCACAAATCTCTGCGCGATAAATGCCGTGCGAAGCTGCCCTTCTCTTGTCTACATAGCTTTCTTCCGGTCCGAGTCCAAAGTAATGAAGCGCATGCATATTTGCGGGTAGAAAGAGACGCAGGCCGAAACGCGGAAGTTCCGGAAATTCCGGATTGCGTTCCACATCCATATGTACCGAAACCTTACCGCTCGCGGAGACCTTCCAAGTTACATCAATATTCATGATGCGCTGAACTGTCACTGCTAAGATGGCAAGCTTCCCGTGAATAACCAGCTCCTTCGCCTTCAGCGTATACTCCGTTGAATACGACCGACTGAACGCCCTGTCATACATCGCCTTTTGCCACTCTGCTTTGATGTACATATCGTTATCGATCGGCGCTCTCCAAATGTTCAGCTCCATCGGCCGATCAAAGAGTGCCTTTTCTCCGAGTCTCATCTGCTCAAACACGCCTTGAAGCTTATTGTAGGTATAGCAAAATCCCTCACCGAAAATCAGCAGTTGCCTTTCATTCTCTTCTACAGACAACGCCGCCGCTGCTGCATTCCGAACTTGCTCCGCCTGCTCGAAGGCACAGACATCTTGATTTCGGCTGTCGGTATTTGCAAGCCAAAGCTCATCAAACCCCAAATCATGTCCCATCGGGCAGAGCGCATTCGCCTTTTTCAGGCGATAGCTGAATTTCAGAAAAACGCGTCCATCCTCAGGGATATTCAACGGCAAGATAAGTTCTCCCGTCTCATACGGCGCAATCGACGGCAGTTCATCCGCCGCAATGCATCCCGAACTCACGCGTCGACCGTCGCAGCTCAATTCATAAACAATGTCCAAATAGCCCTTCACATCTGTGAAATTCAGCTCATTCTTCAGAACCAGAACTGCCGTACTGCGGTCATAAGAAAGCACTCGAAGCGGGCGCTGTACATTTTTCACTTCTTTCAAACCACTGTGCGGCCTACGGTCCGGGTATACCAGTCCGTCCATGCAAAAATTGCCATCATGCGGATACTCCCCGTGATCTCCGCCATACCAATACATGGGCTTTCCGTTTTCAGACTTGCCCTTGTAAATCGCGTGGTCGCACCACTCCCAGACAAAGCCTCCGCAGATGCAATCGTATTGCTCAATCAGCTCAAAGTAGTCCTCGTAATCACCTGCTCCATTTCCCATTGAGTGGCAGTACTCACACATCAGATAAGGTTTGTCAGCCATCCCCTCAACATACTCCAGCACCTGCTCATAGGACGGATACATGCGACTGTAGAGGTCTATCTTGGAATAGTCATACTTTCGCGCCCGGCCCCGGTAATATGCACTCTCATAATGAGTCAAACGACTCGGGTCATACGCCTTGGTCCATTCCAAGGCTCTCTCAAAGGTACAGCCATAACCTCCCTCATTCCCCATGGACCAGACAATGACAGAGGGACGATTTTTATCACGTTCCACAAGTTTGCGTGTACGGTCAAGCGTCGCCTCATTGAATAGGGGGTTGTCGGAAATCAATTCATTCCAACGGGCTGCGCGCTCTTCATCCGTATCCTCTCGGTAATAGAAGTTCCACGGACCATGGCTCTCATTGTCCGCTTCATCAATGACAAAAAAACCGTATTGGTCACAGAGCTGATAGAACATCGGCTGATTCGGATAATGGCTGGTTCGAATTGCATTAAAATTGTTCTGCTTTATCAGTTCCAAATCCTGTTTCATCTGTGCGACAGAAATCACCGGACCGGTCACCGGATTGCAGTCATGGCGATTCACGCCGCGAAACTTCACCGGCCGACCGTTAATGTATACAACATTGCCTTCGATATGAATCTCGCGAATTCCGACCCGCTCTGTAATAACCTCATCCTGCGTTTCCAAAATCAGGGTATAGAGATAAGGGCTCTCACTGTTCCAGAGCATCGGATTTTGCAGCTCCCATTCCGCCTCGTGTTCAAATGTAACGCAACTTATCTGCTCATCCTCCGCGTCCAAAAGGGTCGCGGTAATCGGCACCGCACCATCCAGATAACTAGCCCTGATACGAAGGATTGCCGTCTCACCCTTGAGCTCGGTATTGATAAAATAGTCAAAGATTCCCTGCTCCGGCCGCTTCAAAAGATAGACATCACGAAAGATGCCGCTCATCCGGAACTTATCCTGATCTTCCAGATAACTTCCATCACACCACTTTAAGACAAGGACAGCAAGTACATTTTCCCCCTCGCAAAGCGCATCTGTCACTTCGAACTCACTCAGTGCATGTGATACCTGACTGTATCCCAAGTAGCGTCCATTCAGCCAGACGTAAAAGCAGGAGTCCACCCCTTCAAACTCGAGGAAGGCTCTCGGGGCATTTGCATCCTTTTGATATTGAAAGCGGCGGATATAAGCGCCGCAAGGATTCTCCTGCGGAACATAGGGCGGATCTGCCGCAAAGGGATAGCGAATGTTGGTGTACTGATACCGGTCATAGCCGTAGTTCTGCCATACCCCGGGCACCTGAACCACTTCAAAGTCTTCCGCCCCATAATCCTCGCGATAAAAACTTTCTTTTAGGTCGTAGATGCTCTCAAAATAACGAAACTTCCAGTTGCCGTTTAAGAGTTGGAAACGATCTGATTTCTCTCTCTCTTCAACCAAATCATCCATTCTCCGAGAAGCCGGAATGTAATAAGCTCGGTCCGGACAGGTACCCTCGTGTAATACATCCAAGTCCTCATAATAGTGCGGAACAATCATCATGCTTCCTCCTACACTCATACAGTGGCGACAACGAGGTTCCGTCAAAACTTGTTTACGCCGGTCCCTTTGTCTGACTCCGAAACACAACATAACAAAACAGTTCTGTTACGACCTATATTTGTTTAAAAATTATATCATTTACAGGACTTTCGAGCAATCTTCATGCTTTTATTTCATCTCCGGAATTTTACCTCTGTTGACAGCAACAAATCTTATAACATCTATTCGAATTTTATGCACAATATTGAGCAAAGCGTCTTCGACAAGATCTGCCATGTAAACCATACCTTTTGAGTACATTTTAGAATGTAGCTAATATCCATTTT
>CAJPKN010000067.1 GCA_905370385.1 Stomatobaculum longum | reverse complement strand
ACCGTGACCGGCAAGATTCAGCTCATTTTGCAGGCGAAAGAGGCAGATACCAAAATCATCAGCTGCATGGGCGCCGGAAATAAGCTGGACCCGACCAAGTTTGCGATTGCGGATATCTATAAGACCAGTGTGGACCCGCTGGCGCGCGTCATGCGCCGCGAGTTAAAGAAGCGGGGCGTTCGGAAATGTAAGGTGGTCTACTCGACCGAAGCACCGGTAAGACCCTTGGAGGATCCGAGCATCAGCTGTCGGAGTCACTGCGTGTGTCCGCCCGGCACCGAGCGGAAGTGCACCGAGCGTCGGGATATTCCGGGCAGCACGGCATTTGTCCCGGCAGTCGCGGGACTGATACTCGCGGGCGAGGTGGTGCGTGAGCTCGCGGGGGAGAGAGAAGCATAAGTTTCATTTGGCTTTGCGGGGGAGAAAGGCTAGAATATAGTTGAGCGGAGGATATGACGATGAAAGTCAGACGAGTATTAACTTCTTTTGCGGCAGCGGCGGTTCTTGTCACGGTGCTCCCGCAGGCGGCGGAGGCGGCAACCATAACCCGCGGCAAGCGGACCGTAGCATCCGACAAGGTCTTTGTGGCGGATCGCTACCGTGTCAATGCGCGGAGCGAAAAGGCGGCGGCGAATCAGAACCTGTCCCAATTTGCGGGAAGCGAAAGCGGCACAAACGGCGCGGGGACCTTTTCCTACGAGTCGCTGACAGAGGCCTTTCGCTTGCGTGAGCCCTATCTTGTGAGCCGGAACGGCGACGATGCGCGTCCGCTGACCACCGTGAAAGATTGCGGCAGCTACTATGAGCTGGACTTTGTTTCGCTCTACGCGGCGGTCAAGTACGATGCGGAAGCGGTCGAGGCGCTTTCAGTCGGCGATTCTTTCCGCATTGACGACCGGAGCTATGTGCTCGCGGAGATTCGGGAAGACGGCAGCCGGGTCTTTTCGCGCAGCGGCTTTGAGACAGATGAGCAGCTTGTTCTTCGAAAGGTCGCGCCCAAGGGGAAAAAGGCTTACTATATTGCGGCGGAGAGCGGTGAACTCTACTACACAGGTAAGGTCCGCATCAATAAGGACGCCGAAGTGCGTGCAGGCGAGCGCAGCATAACGGCAGAACAGTACTTGACGGCGGCCGGCAACGGGCTTCGCGAGGGCTTTCGGGGCGGTTTCAACGAGCGTGAGCAGTGGATTTCTTTAAACGGCAGCTTTACGCTGGATGTGGCCGGCAACATTAATCATTTTACGGAGCGCTGAGTGCCGTGTTACTTTATGAAACAGCGGCGGACGGAACGCTCTCGGTGGCGGGGGTTCAAGCCCCCGAGGCGGCACTTGTGATTCCCGCGATGCAGGACGGAAAGCCCGTGCGACGCATCCTTAAAAATTCGTTGCGGGAACTCACCGGGGTTCGCAGCATACAGATTGCGGACAGCGTCACGGAAATCGGAGATTTTGCCTGTTACGCTTCGCCGGACCTCATTCGGGTTTCGTTTTCCGAGACACTCACCGAGCTCGGCGACGGCGTGTTCCGCGGCTGTGAGGCCCTGCAGAGCGTGCACTATGCCGCGCCGCAGGGCAATTTTTATGCGCTGCGCGCGCTGCTCACCGAGCCGGAACCTGCCTTTCGCTGCGAACTGAAGCTTTCGGACGGAGAGGCGGAACTCTACTTCCCTTCTTTCTTAAACGAGTTCGATGAGGATACCATGGCGCGCGCCATACACCCGCGAATCGAGGGCTGCGGCTATGCCTTCCGGGAGTGTGTGACGCGGCGAAGCATTGATTTTTACCAGTATGACCGCCAGTTTGCGCGCGCCGCGGCGGCGGAGCGGGAACCTGCCTGCCGCATTGCGATAGGGCGCTTGCGTTATCCCTACCGTCTTTCGGAGGCGCGGCGCGAGGAGTACAGGGCTTATCTTGCGGCCGAGAGCGAGACCGCGGCAGAACTTGCCTTTCGGGACTACGAGGCGAGCCGTGACCGCGCTCGTCTCGTAGCGACCATGACTTGGCTCAGGCGAGAGCAACTGCTCTCCGGGGACGCGCGGCGTTTTGCGCTCGAAGAGGCGGGAAAGGCGAAGCTCGCGGAGCTCAGCGCGGAACTCCTGCAGGGCAGGGAACAGAGACAGAGCACGGACTTTTCGCTCTGAGGAGAACAGAACAATGAGCGGAAATCGGGAAGCCTTAGAGGCGGCAAGCGAAAAAATATGGAACTACACGGTGACCGAGCTCGGGCTCGCGCTCCCCTTTCTTCGCGGCGCTTTTTTTCTGCTCAGCCCGCAGCTGGATTTACGGATCCAAAACATAGGCACGGACGGAAGCACGGTCGCCTACCAGCCGCGCTATCTCATGCAGGCCTTTCTCGAGGACCCGCGGTCGCTAAGGCGCACCTGCTTTCATCTCTTTTTGCACTGCATCTTTCGCCATGTCTACCACGTGCCGGAGGAAGCGCGCGCCCGGGAGGACTGGGATATCGCGGCGGATATTGCGGTCGAGTACCTCGCGGACTCCCTGGATGAAGACATCCTAAGAGAGACAGAGAGCGATACGCGGCGCGCTTGGTACGAGCGTTTCCTTGCGGAGAGCCGCATTATGACGGCGGAACGCATCTACCGCAGTCTGCAGGGGATGGACTTAAGCTTTGACGAGCGGGAAGAGCTCCGCGAGACCTTTTGGCGCTGCGACCACAGTCTCTGGAAAAATCCGGAGACCAAGCCGCCGAAGACAGAGGAAAAGTCTCTGCCCTCCGAGGAGAAGCGCTGGGAGGATGCGGCGGAGCATGTCGAAAAAATGCTGATCGCCGCCGGGAGAGAGGCGGGAAGAGGCAGGGAGAGCTTTCTCCGCGCGCTGCACATTGAGGGCGAGGCGAGACTCTCCTACGGGGAACTCCTGCGCCGCTTTGCGGTCTCCAAGGAAATTATGGAGATAGACCCGGATGCCTTTGACTATGCCTTTTACAACTACGGCATGGAGCACTACGGCAACATGCCCCTAATCGAGGAGAATGAGTACCGCGAGGAGCGGCGCATTGCCGCGCTGGTCATTGCAATCGACAGCTCGGCCTCGACCCAGCACGGGGATGTGGAGCAATTTTTTGCGGAGACCCTGGGTATATTCCGGGAAGAGCAGGATTTTTTCCGCGATGCGGAAATTCATGTGATTCAGTGCGACGAGGCCGTCCGTGAAGACAGGCGTTGCCGCAGCCTCGGCGAACTCGAGGCCGCGCGCGAGCACTTGCGGATTGCGGGCGGCGGCGGCACGGATTTTCGTCCGGTGTTTCGCTATGTTGAAGACCTGCAGGCAAAAGGCGAGCTGACAGAGCTCCGCGGACTTTTTTACTTTACCGACGGCGAGGGTGCGTTTCCGCGCGAAGCGAGCCCCTATCAGACGGTTTTTGTGTTTCCCGCGCGCGATGAGAGCGTGGAAGAGCGGGTGCCTTCCTGGGCACTCAAGGCTTATTTGGAGGAGAGAGAAGCGTGAACATTCAAGAGGCAAAAGAGGAGATATCCCGCGCAATCGACGCGTATCTTTATAAGGACGAGAGCGGGCACTATCGGATTCCGCGGGAGCGGCAGCGCCCCATCCTCCTGATGGGCGCGCCGGGCATCGGAAAGACCGCGATCATGCGTCAGCTCGCCGAGGAGAAGGGACTGGGGCTTGTCTCCTATACCATTTCCCACCACACGCGCCAGAGCGCCATCGGTCTGCCTGTCGTGACCGAGCAGCTCTTCGACGGCAGACCGCAGAAAACCACGAACTACACCATGAGCGAGATTGTGGCCTCGGTCTATGAGATGATGGAGAAGAGCGGCAAGCGGGAGGGCATCCTCTTCCTCGACGAGATCAACACGGTCTCGGAGACGCTTGCGCCGACCATGTTACAGTTTCTGCAATACAAGACCTTCGGCACCCACCGCGTGCCGGAGGGCTGGGTCATTGTGACCGCGGGCAATCCGCCCGAGTATAACCGCGCGGTGCGGGACTTTGACGTGGTGACCAAGGACCGCGTGCGCGAACTCCGCGTGACGGCGGACTACGGTGTCTGGAAGGGCTATGCCCTGCAGCGCGGCATGCACGGTGCCGTGCTCGCCTTCCTGGATCTTGAGCCCGAGGCCTTCTTCTTTGTGCGCGCGGGCGAGGCAGGCAAACGCTTTGTGACCGCGCGCGGCTGGGAGGATCTCTCGGATTCGCTGAAGGCCTATGAGGCACTGGGACTCAGCGTGACCGAGGGCTTCATGAGCTCCTTTTTGCAGGACACGGAGATTGCGGAGAAGTTTTATCGCTACTATCTCCTCTATCGAAAGTACGAGGCACTTTATAACATTGCGGCGATACTCAGCGGCGAGGAAAAGGCGGATGCGGCGCGGCTTAAAAAGACGGGCTTCGATGAAAAGCTCAGTTTTATCGCCCTGCTCGCCTCGGCGCTCGGCGAGCGCTTCCGGAAGTGGCAACAGGACTTCCGCGTGCAAAAAGAGGTCTTTGCGGCCTTGAAGCGCGTGCGGGAAGCGGAGGAGTCGGGAGGCAGCGTGATTGCGGCGCTCTCGGAGGAGCGTTTCCTTGCGGCGCAGCGGCTTTCGACCGAGCGCGCGGCGGATGTCCTCTCTCCGGAGCGCGAGCAGCGACTCGAGCAAGAACTCGCACGGCTCAAGAGCTATGAGGCGCTCTTGTCCGGCGTCGCCGAAACCGAGGCCTTTTCGCGCCTTCGGGAGGCTTTTGCCGCGGATGAAGCAGAGCGGAAGCAGCGGGAAGCAGAGACCGCCGAAGCTCTCAGCGCGGCGCTTCGCTTTACCGCCGAGGGCTTCGGTGAGGGCCAGGAGCTCGCGCTCTTTTTGACCGAGCTCAATGCGAACCGCGCGGCGCTCGCCTTTGCGGATGAGACCGGGCACGAGGATTATGCGCGCTACAATCAGCTTTTGCTGCTGAGAGACCGCAGAGAGACATTGAAAGAGGAGGTCATGCGTTTCCTATGAAATTTGTGATTCAGTGTGTGAGCGAGGCATCCTGCACGGTCGAGGGTCGCGTGACCGGCGCAATCGAAAGAGGCTATCTTATTTTGGTCGGCATCTCGGACAGCGATACCGAAGAAACCGCCGAGCGCATGCTCAAAAAGACAGCGGGACTTCGGGTATTCCCGGATGAGAACGGCAAGACCAATTTAAGCCTCGCGGATATCGGGGGCAGTGTGCTTTTAATCTCGCAGTTTACGCTCTATGCGGACTGCAGAAAGGGAAACCGCCCCTCCTTTGTGAAGGCCGGAAAGCCCGAGCACGCGGAGCGGCTCTACCGCTATCTCCTCGACACTTGCCGCCGGGAGGGAATCGGCAAGAGCGTGGAAGAGGGCGTATTCGGCGCGGATATGAAGATTGCGCTTGTGAACGAGGGGCCCTTCACGCTGGTGCTCGATTCGGACGAATTGCAACGCCGATAAATTCAAAAAAAACATTGACAGTGGGAGGCAAAACGGGTATACTCTCTTTGTTCTTGTGATTGGGCTATCGCCAAATGGTAAGGCAACGGACTCTGACTCCGTCATTCTGAAGGTTCGAATCCTTCTAGCCCAGCGAGCAAAACCGAGCCGTGCGGCTCGGTTTTTTTGTATCTGTTATTTTGACCGATATGCGGCTATGATTGAGGCAGTGCTTGCTTTCACGGCTGTGGATGTTCGGTGTTGAAGATTCGCCGAGGGGCGATTTCGGAAAGGCGGTAGGGCATGAAGTACTTAAAACTTGGCGTCATGCAGACATTGGTGATTGAGCGCAAAAAGGAGTTCGGCGCGTTTCTCCGTGCGGCGGAGGATACGGCGGGGGAGGAGACGGTGCTGCTCCCCAAAAAGCAGATTCCCGCGGGGGCGGAAAAGGGAACGGCGGTGGAAGTGTTCCTCTATAAGGACAGTTCCGATCGCCTGATTGCAACCACGCGCCGCCCCCTGCTCACCGTGGGCGAAGTCGGAAAACTCGAGATTCGGGAGATCACGAAAATCGGCGCCTTCTTGGATATGGGGCTGGAGCGCGATGTGCTGCTTCCCTTCCGGGAGCGGGTCGGCGAGTTAAAGCCGGGCGCAAGCGTGCTGGTTGCGCTCTATGTGGATAAGAGCGAGCGCATTGCGGCGACCATGCGCGTGTACCGACACTTAAAAGTAGCGGAAGGCATTGCGAAAGAGCAGACGGTGCGCGGCACGGTCTATGAACTCAGCAATCCGGGCGTCTACGTCGCGGTCGAGGACAAGTACTTTGGCCTCATTCCGCGCGCCGAGGCCTACGGCAATTTTTCGGTCGGTCAGGAAATCACGGCCCGCGTCATACGTATCCGCGAGGACGGAAAGCTGGATTTGAGTCCGCGGCGCAGAGCCTTCGAGCAGATGGACGATGATGCCGAATTGTTGCTCAAAAAGCTTGCTGCGGCGGGCGGTGAGCTTCCCTTCCACGACCGCAGCGAGCCGGCGGAAATCGAAGCGGCCTTCGGTCTCTCGAAGAGTGCATTCAAACGTGCGCTCGGCAAACTGTTGAAAGCGGGCAAAGTAGTAAAGACGCAACAAGGCATTCAGTTAAAATCATGAATAATGCCTAAAAAATATTGGAATACAGGGTTGGCTCGCTTGCTATTCTTGTCAAACTGCCTTATGATATCTCTGATTGCATGTGAATTTCTATGGGAACACGGTAGCAGCGGAGCTGTGTCACCGAAATTGAAAGGAGACAGAGATGATATCAAATCAAATTCTGCAGTCCACCCTGGAAGGAATGAAGGGCATCACCCGTGTGGATCTTTGCATCACGGACACAGAGGGCAGCCTCTTGGCTTCGACCTTCCAGGAAGCGGAGACCCAGGAGTCGGCAGCCTATACCTTCGCCAATTCACCGGCGGACGCACAGGTGCTCGGCAGCTACCAGTTCTTTAAGATTTTTGATGACAATCAGCTCGAGTACATCCTGATTGCGCGCGGCGCGAGCGAGGATGTCTATATGGTCGGAAAGCTCGCGGCCTTCCAGGTCGAGAATCTCCTCACGGCTTACAAGGAGCGTTTTGACCGCGATAACTTCATCAAGAACCTCCTGCTCGACAATCTCCTCTTAATCGACATCTACAATCGCGCGAAGAAGCTCCAGATTGAGGAGCAGGCGCGCCGCGTCTGCTTTGTGATCGAGACCGAGGCAGGGCGGGAGATGAGCGCGCTCGAGACGGTGCGCAACATCTATGCGAACCGCGGCCACGACTTCGTGACGGCGGTCGACGGTCGCACGATTATTCTGGTGCGCGAGGTGCGTGAGGGCGAGAGCTTTGACGAGCTCGACCACGCGGCGCGCGAGGTCATCGAGGGACTCCGTGCGGCGGAGATTCTGGATGTCAACATTGCCTACGGCACGATTGTGAAGGATATCAAGGATGTGTCCCGCTCGTACAAAGAGGCAATGATGGCGCGGGAAGTCGGCAAGATCTTCTACCCGGGTCAGACCATTGTCGCTTACAACAAGCTCGGCATCGGCCGCCTGATTTATCAGCTGCCGTCTTCTCTCTGCAAGATGTTCATCAGCGAAATCTTCGAGGGCAAGACGCCCGAGCAGTTTGACGAAGAGACCCTGCAGACCATCAACAAGTTCTTTGAGAACAGCCTGAACGTTTCGGAGACCTCGAGACAGCTCTACATCCACCGCAACACCTTGGTGTACCGCCTTGACAAGTTGCAGAAGACAACCGGCCTCGATCTCCGTGTCTTCGAGGATGCAATCACCTTTAAGATTGCGCTGATGGTCGTGAAGTACATGAATTCAAAGGAAGAGGTATTTGATGGCAGAAAATTCTGAGCGGAGTCAGGAAGAGGAGCTACAGGAGAGAAAGCGGGCCGAGGCCGCGCTTCGCTCCGCGCGCGACCACAGGATGCGGAGCATCGGCTTCCGGAACGGCTTTTTTGTCGGCCTGCTCTGCTGCCTGTTGCTCTTTGCCGGCGGTGTTTTCTGGTTGTTTCACCGGGAAATCGGGATGCTGGCAAAGCAAAAGCCGTACCGGGCGGAACAGAGCAGCGCTTCCAATGCGAGCGAGAATCCGAAGGATCTGAATTATTCCAAGATAGAAGCAAAAATGCGGCTTCTGCAGAATGTGATTTACAAGAACTTCCTCTTTGATGAGCACGAGACAGAAGTGGAAGACGGCATTTATAAAGGCATGTTGTCGGGACTCGGCGATCCCTACTCTGTCTACTACACGGCGGACGAGTACAAGAAGCTGACCGAAGAGACCAGCGGCAAGTACTCCGGCATCGG
>CAJPKN010000066.1 GCA_905370385.1 Stomatobaculum longum | reverse complement strand
CCGTTCCATGTTTTTATTCCGAACAGATACCTTGCACGCATAAATTTCGTCATATTTATTTTTGCGTTCACATCCACCGCCTTGGGTGCATCATTCGCCGATTTCGAGACGCTGCCATTCGCTCCCCTCCCTCTTTGAATCCGCAATCTCATCTGTAACGGACATCCGTCATGCACGCATCTCGTCCGGTGAATTCCCCGGTTATTTGATACAGGCACATTTACCGGTAATTCATGAAAAGAATATTACCGAGATGTATCATATGTTTTCCTTGGATTCATAAGCACAGCTTCGAAGCTGTCATCAATTTCCGCAAAAACGAGTCCGCCGTCCCATACTCTCGTATGGTCCGGCGGACTCGTTTCCTTGCTTTTCTGTTTTTAACACTTCGCCTTATGCGCTCTTCTCTTCCTCTAAGAGATTGGTCATGCTCTTTAAGCCCGTCACAAGGGTGGAGCCGTTGTGCAGGAGTGCACCGGTTGCGGGCGGAAGCATGCCGCCGACACCGAGCGCAATTAAGAGCGCATTGAAGCCGATGATGAAGTTGTAATTCGAGTGAATGCGGCGCATCAGAGCCATGCTGAGTGCTCTGAGGAACACCAGCTCGCGCAGGTTCTCCGCGGAAAGCGTGACATCCGCGACCTCACGCGCGATGGCCGCACCGTCGGAAATCGCGATGCCGACATCCGCCTCGGAGAGCGCCGGAGTGTCGTTCACACCGTCGCCGATCATGATGACCTTGCGGCCCGCCTCATGTTCCTTCCGCACAAACTCTGCCTTGGTGCCCGGGAGCACCTCTGCGTGGTACTCATCGAGCTCCAGCTGCGCCGCAACCGCGGCCGCGGTTTTCTCGGAATCGCCGGTCATCATGCAGATTTTGGAAATGCCGAGGGCGCGAAGTCCCTTCACAATCTCCGGTGCCTCCTCGCGAATCGGGTCAAAGATGCATATGACCGCGCAGAGCTTGCCGTCGATTGCGAGATACAGTCTGGAATACTCATCCGGCAGCGCCTCGAGCTTCTTCTCATCCTTCTTTAAGAGCTTGCACTTCTCGTCCTCAAAGACAAAGTGATAGGAACCGATGACTGCCTTCTTGCCGTCAATCTCGGAGGCAATGCCGTGCGCAACCACGTAGTGCACCTTGGAGTGCATTTCTTTGTGGCGAATGCCGCGCTTCTTTGCCTCGCCGACAACGGCGTTTGCAATGGAGTGCGGGTAATGCTCCTCGAGGCAAGCCGCAATCTTCAGTGCCTCTGCCTCTTCCATGTCATTGAAGGTCTCAATGCGCATGACAGTCGGCGTTGCGCGGGTCAGCGTTCCGGTCTTATCAAAGACGATGGTATCTGCCTCCGCAATGGCCTCCATGAACTTGCCGCCCTTCACGGATACATTGCGATCGCCCGCCTCACGGATTGCCGAGAGCACGGAGAGCGGCATGGAGAGCTTCAGCGCACAGGAGAAATCGACCATCAGGAACGCGAGTGCCTTTGCGACATTTCGCGTCAGAAGGAAGGTCAGTGCCGCACCGCCCAGCGAATACGGAACCAAACTGTCCGCAAGATGGTAGGCTCTCGCCTCGGTGTTGGACTTTAACTTCTCCGACTCCTCAATCATCTTGACGATCTTGTCGTAGTGGCCGGTACCCTGTACCTTTGCGACGCTGATGATGCACTCGCCCTCTTCGACCACGGTGCCCGCATAGACATAGGCACCCGCCTTCTTCTCGACCGGCACGGATTCACCGGTCATGGATGCCTGGTTTACCGTCATCTCGCCCTCGACCACGGTTCCGTCGAGCGGGATTACGTTCGAAGTGCGAACCACAATGCGGTCGCCGACCTGCACGTCCTTGACATCGATCAGAACATCGGCGCCTTCGGTCTTCATCCAGACCTTCTCGACCTGGAGGCTCATGGCACGCGCCAAGTCGCCGACCGATTTCTTATGCGTCCACTCCTCGAGTATCTCACCGACCTCCAAGAGGAACATGACCGAGGAAGCCGTGCCGAAGTCGGAGCGGAGCACCGAAGCCGAAATCGCAGTCGCATCGAGAACCGGGACTTCCAGGCCGCGCATCAAGAGACAAGTAACGCCGGTCACCACATAACGTAAGCTCTTAACCGCCGTCCAAGCGGCACGCAGCGGCGCAGGCAAGAAAAGCATTCTCGCGCCGTGAAGCACCACCTTCCAAAAGAGTTTCTCCTGGTAGTAGCGATTCATCGCACGGCCGCTGTCTTCGGGGACCAACGAGAGTGCGTATTCATCCCGGTATGAAAAATCACAGAGAGCGTCAATCAGCCGCTCTCTGTGATCCGCCTCTCGATTGTACTTTACAATTGCGTCACAGGTTCGCTCAAAGATTTTGACATCCTGAACGAAGGGCAGTGCTCGCAAGTAGTACTCCAGAATATCCGCCTCGGAGAGCGACATGCGCGTGCCCGCCAAGTGGACACGCATCACATTTCTGGATTCGTGGCGTATTGTGTATCTCATGCCTCAGTCGCTGCCTCGTGCTCTTCAACCAGAGCCTTTGCCTCCTGATATGCCTTCTCAGACTCCTCTGCGTAGCGACGCTCGTTGATGTCCTTTGCGTCCTCGTAGATGTCATCGCAGTTCTCACGGAGCGTGGAGACCGTCTTCATCACGCAGTCCTTGCCGCGAAGCACCGCAGCCGTTGCCTGCGTGTAAGCACCCTTCGCGTCCTTGGACTTGAGAATCGCAACGCCTGCCGTACCGAACAGAGCACCGCCGACAAACATACCAACCTTAAACATATTCTTGATACCAAACATAATTCTACCTCCTCGTTTGTGCTTGTTTTCTTGTCTTGAACATAGTTTACCGCAATCTATAAAAAGTGCAAAGTAAACTTACTTTGCATACTCTAACAGCTTTTAGCGAAATTCATCTAAGGTAGTGAACTATAACCTCTGCCGTCAACATAAGTATTGACAGAAGGAGCAACACAACCATGTGCAAACGGTAGCTTAAGCTGAGATACGCCACGTACTCGCGTATCGTCGCATTCAGCGTGTAGTACCATTTTGTTTTGGCGCCGAAGCCCTTACAGGGAAGATGCAGCCGCCGCGCAATGAGCAACGCGCGAAATACATGGTAACTCGTCGTCACGACCGCAACCCGCGGATGGGTCCGCTCCATGAGTTCCCTCGAAAACTCCAGGTTTTCCCGCGTATTCCTGGAGCGCCGTTCCACCAGAATGCGCTCCGGGGGCACCCGTCTTGAGAGTGCGTAACGCGCCATTGCCTCTCCCTCCGTGATATCCTCGCCCGGTCCCTGTCCGCCCGAGAGTATGAGGAGTGCCTTCTTATTCTTCTTTAAGAGCGAAATCCCGCGCTCGATGCGGGCCGCGAGCAGCGGCGGAACACGTTCTCCCTTTAATCCCGCGCCAAGCACCACAATGTAATCAAAGTTCTGGTTGTCCCGCCGGTGAATCAAGTTTAAAAGGGATGAAAGCGCGTAAACCGCAAAGAGGATAAGCCCGTAGGCAATCCAAAGCCCCACCACACTGTAGGCGAGACGCCCGGCAAAATTTCCGCTCCAGTTCCCGATTTGCGGCCAGTAAATGAGATACAGAATCAGGAAAATCGCAAAGAGCAACGAGAGCATGTTTCGGACGCGCAGCCCTTCCCGAAACAGAATGCGGATTCCTTCTATAAAGAAACTGCCGATCAGCAAAAACGGGAAAAAGAACGTTGCCAGCGCAAAAACGGCCACAAGCACCACAAGTAAAAACATAAGCGGCGGGAAGGACTGCAATTGCTCCGAATAGCGGAAGGCCGTCAGCACCAGAAATGCCGCGGTCCCGCCGAGCGCGAAAAAGCAGCAAACGCCGCTCCAGAGTGTTCTCGGCTCCCGCAACATGACAAACAAGAAAAGCGCTACGGTAAGCAATGCCGTTATTTGAACGGCATTCAATAGCAGAAGCTGTATTCCTTGCTCCAAGCATCCACCTCCTTACGATTCATTGCATTCGAATGTATTAGCATACCACAGGCAAGGTCCTTTCCGCCACTTCCCGCTCATACAAAAGCCCACCGTGTTTCCGATGAAATCAGATCAAATGTATGCAGGGCTGATCTCTCCGGTTCACAGCCCCCGTTTGGCGGCAGCCGCTCCCATTATCACCGATAAGCTATATCTCTTATAGAATTATGCTTACACAAGCTTTAAGAATTCCCGCACGGCCCGGGTCATATAGCGGTTCCGCCGGAAGTAGAAATTGACCTCTCGCACCGCCTCCCGCGCGTTGAGCTTATAGAAGCAGAGATTCTCCTCATTCGGCACATGTTTGATCAGCACATCGCCGTTAAAAGAGATGCCCATACCGTAGCAGGAAAAGTTATAGGCGGTCACCTGCTGCTCCGGCTCAAGACGTAGCTTCGGCGCAAAACCTGCCTCGTGACAGAGGCGGTCCGCGCGCTCCCTCGTGTCATTGCCCTCGCGGAGCAAAAGGAAGCGCTCTTCCCGAAACTCAATCAACGGCACCGGCGGGATGCGAGAGTTTAAGTGCGCATTCTGTTTGATTTCCGCCGCCGTCAGCGCATAGTTCCGGACGCGCTCATTGACCGCAAGCGCCCGCGGCACGGTGAGCAGCAAGTGCTCCTCGCGAAAGAACTTCTTCTCATAGGCAGCCGCGTTGAGCTCTGTGTTGTCAATCAAAAGGTCCAGAGAACCATCCGAGAGTCTATCCTTTAACTCCGAGGTCACGGCCTCGACAAGTTCTATGTGAATCTGCGGAAATTGCTCCGTGAACTGCGAGACCAAGGGCGGCAGCGCATAGGAAGTAAAGACATTGGTCCCGCCGATGGAGACCGAGCCGTTTTGCAGTGCATTGCGGTCGTGCAGGTAGTTCACAAAGCCGTTCTCAACGTCCAAAATCAGTTCCACGGCGCGAATGTACTCTTTCCCGAGATCCGTGAGACCGATCGGATTGGTGCTGCGGTCAAAGAGCGGTGCTCCCAGCTTCTGCTCGGTCTTTCGCACCGCATTGCTGAGCGAGGGCTGCGAAATAAAGAGCTTTTTCGCGGCGCGCGAAAAGCTCATCTCCCGATACACTTCATAGACATAGCGCATGCCCTGAAACATCTCTTCGCCCGACATCATCCGCACCTCCCAAAGTCTCCCTTCGCAACGGTAGACATTTCTTTTATTGAATACCTTGTATCATCCCTTAGGTATTTGTGAATAGTATAGCGCTCTGTTAGACTGGAGACAAGCAATACAGAAAACAATCCCAGGGAGGATTACCATGACGAAGGTAAGAGAAGGATATCGTCTCGAACACGATTCCATCGGCGAAAAGGAAGTTCCGGCATCCGCGTATTACGGCGTACAGACGCTCCGCGCACACGAGAACTTTAACATCACGGGTCTCAAGATGCACCCGGAGCTCATCATCAGCGTGGCACAGATTAAGAAGGCCGCTGCAATTACGAACTTCGAGGTCGGCGAGCTCTCCAAGGAGCGCGCAAGCGCAATCGTAAAGGCCTGCGATGAGATTATCGACGGCAAGCTTCACAACCAGTTCATTGTCGACCCGATTCAGGGCGGCGCAGGTACCTCTCTCAACATGAACGCAAACGAGGTCATTGCAAACCGCGCCATCGAGATTCTCGGCGGCGTGAAGGGCGACTACAGCCTCGTGAACCCGAACGACCACGTGAACTTCGGTCAGTCGACCAACGACGTGTTCCCGTCCTGCGGAAAGATGGCAGCGCTTACCCTGCTCCGCAAGGCACAGATTCAGCTGAAGCGCCTCGAGAAGGCACTGCGCGAAAAGTCCGAGGAGTTCGACTCCGTCATTAAGATGGGCCGCACCCAGCTTCAGGACGCCGTGCCGATTCGTCTCGGTCAGGAGTTCCACGCTTACGCGAGTGCCATCAGCCGCGATATTAAGCGCTTTGATACCGCGAAGGAAGAGATTCGCTCCCTCAACATGGGCGGAACCGCAATCGGCACCGGTCTCAACGCAGACAGCACCTACTTCCACCGTGTCGTCAAGAACATGTCCTCGATCACCGGTGAGGAGCTCGTGCAGAGCTACGACACCATCGATGCGACACAGAACCTTGACAGCTACGCAATGGTCTCCGGCATCGTGAAGAGCTGTGCCGTGAACCTCTCGAAGATGTGTAACGACCTTCGCCTTATGTCCTCCGGACCGCGCACCGGCTTCTGCGAGATCAACCTTCCCGCAAAGCAGAACGGTTCCTCCATCATGCCGGGTAAGATTAACCCCGTCATCCCCGAGGTCGTGAACCAGGTTGCGTTCAACATCATCGGCAACGATGTGACAATTACCATGGCTGCAGAGGCAGGTCAGCTCGAGCTGAACGCGTTCGAGCCGATTATCTTCTACAACCTCTTCGAGTCCATTCAGACCCTCAGTAACGCAGTCCAGACCCTTGTGGACAACTGCATTGTGGGCATCACGGCAAACGAAGAGCACTGCCGCAAGATGGTCGAGGGCTCCATCGGCATCATCACCGCAATTTGCCCCTATGTCGGCTACGAGACCGCGGCGAACATCGCAAAGGAAGCGCTCCGCACGAACAATTCCGTTCGCGATCTGATTCTGCAGAAAAAACTGCTCACGGAAGAGCAGTTAAAGACCATCCTCGATCCCTACACCATGACGAAGCCCGGCATTCAGGGCAGAAACCCGGCAGATCTCTTGGCTGACTGATCTACTACCGAAAGAACGCCTCCGCAACGAATTGCGGAGGCGTTTTCTATTACGATACAAGGCTTTTCTCTGCTTACATCTTTCTTGAAACAGAATGTTTTTTCCGCTGTGACATGGCGAGGCGACGCTTAAAACAGCTGCTTTAGAAACAGCAGAAACAGCGGCAAAAGCAAAAAGAGCAGACAAACCCCTGCCAATACACGACCGCCCCAACGGCCGAGTATTGCCTGCCCGCCCTCTCGGCGAAACGCGTAGGTGCGTATGGGTGCAAAGCCGCGCAAAAGTTCTTCCGCCCGCGAGGCATCCTCTTCTGCCACGAGTATCGCCTGTCCGCTCGGGGAATTTCCCTCGTAAACCTTAAGACTACCCGCCTCGGCAGAAGCTGCAATCTCATGCTGTGAAAGAAAGTTAAGCATCTGCGCCGCCTCCGCAGCGCTACCCGCAAAACCCGCCTTTACAAGGCAATTTTCTCTATCCTTCATCGACCACACCTCCTTTCTTTCATCATACACCATTTGAAGCCATGTGACTGCTTCACAGCAACAAAAAAGCGCCCTGCAAGTTTTCTTGCAAGGCGCTTCGTTTTACCAACGCTGAAGGATGTAAATCAGTCCGGAACCGAACATATCCGCCATCGAGTGCACGAGGACCACAGGCAGCAGGTTCTTGATGAACTTCCGGTAAGCCACATAGTAAAGGAGACCGAAGAAGATACCGATGATCAGTGCCGACGCCATACCCTGGTAGGTGTGGAACGAGGTACGGATAATCGTCGAGAACACCAGCACCGGCCACTTGTACTTCTGGTTGACCGTTCCGAGCAGACCGAGGAAGTAGAACTCTTCATAGAATGCGTTCAGAAGTGAGTAAATGATTGCGACACCGGAGAGCGCCGTAAACTTCGGGATGACGGAAGTCAAATCGATGTGACTCAGGCTCTCTGCCGTGAAATAGTTGTAGCCGTTGTCAAAAATCATGTACAGGATATCCGCGCTGAGACCCATGATGAAGAAGAGGACCAGATACTGCGGAATGACCTTGAGATTAAGCTTGAACGGAATCTGCTTAAAGTCAAAGTTACGGATGAAGAGATAGATGAAGACAATGGCAAGCATCTTCGCCTGAAAGCTCAGGTTGCTCGAATAGGCAGCGCCTTCCGAAGATACCTCGGTTGTTGCCTCCGCAACCTCCGTCGCCGCTTCCGTGACCGCCGTCGCCGCCGCTTCAACCGCCGGCTTCAGGGTGTCGAGGTACATCTGCGTGGAGATGACAATGAACTTCCCGAAGAGAATCAGGGTGATGATGACGACATCGAACCATCTTAGGTTCTTTGTCTTCTCTCTCGGGAGGATAATGTCGCGAATGTTCATACTAAGTTACCCCCTTTATGATTTTTAATGCGCTCATTATAGCAAAGGGGCCAAGTTCTTTCCAGTAGATTTTAATTTTCTTTAAATTTTGTATAGAATTAACTACTTACTCTGCCTTGTTCTGTGTCATTTGTCCTCAAAATAATCCCATTCTACTGATTGCATACCAAAAAAGTCGCACGGTACCAATGAC
>CAJPKN010000065.1 GCA_905370385.1 Stomatobaculum longum | reverse complement strand
ATACCATGCAAAGCCTGAGCGCTTCCAGGCAGGACAGTCAGAGTGTTCAGGAAACCTTGCAAAGCGAAAAGGAAAAGCTTGTAAAAACCTTGGCCGCCAAGCGTCAGACCATGGAAGAGCGCGGTTTTCAAAACCGTCAGTCCTTGCTTCGCTTTCAGACACAGATTTCCGACTGGCAGAGCGAACGCAAAGCACTGCGCTCACGGACACAACTGCGCGCTCGGACCATCGCCGGCTTTCTTTTGTTTCCGCTGGCACTCTTACTCTACTTTACGATGTTGCGCGTGGTCCCGGACAGTGCCAATAAGCTCCAGGCTCTGCTCTGCGTCACGGCTGTCTGCTGTGTCGCCCTCGGTGTTTGTCTGCTCCTCTCGGTTCTTCTCGCGGGACGGCGACGCCGAAAATCAACTCGCAAGATTCGGCAATTGATCCGTGAACATTTCCCCGAGCTTTTGTTGGAGAACGAACTCAGCAGGCGTCCGAGTGCACTCGCGACGAGCGCAAAGGAAAAAATCGCGGAACTCTTGGATTTGCAAGACGAAATTTTGCGCTGTGAATCCGCCGTCTACGATATCGAAGAGAAGCTGCGCCTCTTAAAGACACAGCAGGCGGAGACGGAACAATCCTTGGCAAACCAGCAGAAGAGTCAGTGGCTGCTGGAACAGCAGTTACAGCAGCTTTCCGCTCTGAAGGACGAGACCGCCGCATTGAAAAATGTGGTCGCCGAAAATGACCGTCTGAATACCGAGATAGAGGCCATCAATATCGCAACGGAAACCCTGGCCCGACTCTCGGAGACCATTCATGACTCCTTCGGCCGCTACCTGAATCAGTCCGCTTCACAGCTCATCTCCGGCATCACCGGAAATGTCTATGATTCCCTTTCGGTCGATCAGAATCTGAATATCTTTTTGAACACCTCGCGTAAGTTGATTCCGATTGAACAAGCCGGCGCCGGCACCGTGGACCAGGTATACTTTGCACTGCGCCTCGCCGCCGCGGATTTGTTGCAATTCGGCAACAATTCACTGCCGCTCCTACTGGATGACAGCTTTGCAAACTACGATGAACAGCGGCTTCGCACCGTTCTTCACTGGTTGCTGGAGAGTTACACGCCCCGTCAGATTTTACTCTTTACCCCGCATCTTCGCGAGGCACAGCTTCTCACCGCCTCCATGCTTCCGTTTCATCTCGTGGAGCTTTGATGCGTATCGCTTCCGTGCAATCCCTATCCGAACGGGAACAGTCGCGCTGTACTTATCCTGTTTCATCAAAAAGGCAGCAAGCCCTTGGGCTTGCTGCCTTTTTGATTCAAACAATAAAGCTATACCGGAAGCGCCTTAGTCCCTTTTCTCATCCTTATCTATGTCCTTCCGCGGAGAGCGTTTCCGCTTCGGATCGAACTTTCGCCTTCCCTCTTCGAAATAGACGGCCAGCTGCTTTAAGAGTATGCTTAGCATCCAGAGAGCCAGACTGCAGACCAGAATCTCTGTCACCGGAAGTCCGCTCGTTTGGCGCCTCCCTTCTGCCGGCGGAGCGGCCTTTGCAAGATCAAGTTCGAGCTGCCCTGCGGGAAGTTCCGTTCTCCTCAATTCCGCCTGTTGATCGACATCCCGCATTTTTGCAGTACCGATTCGTTCGCCGAGCAAGGGGGCAGCGTCCGCTGCCGGCACTTTCATTCGTCCGGAAAGATCATAACGCTTCCTTGTCGTGTGTTCCTCTTCCCCGCGCCGCAAACTCGCTTCCAATTCGAGCTCCGTGCGCCTCCCCTCGCTTGTTTCTGCGAAGGCCACCGTTCCCTCGGCCTGTAACAGGCACAGTTCCCCCGGTTTTAGCGAAGGGACAAAAATTTGCAGCGGCTCCCCGTTAGGAAACGAATCATACCGTACACCTTCGGTCCCTTCCCGCAGGAATTCCGCGGTTGCGAAGCTGTATACCTGACTCTCGCTTCCCTCCGGAAGGCGCAACGAAAGATATACTTCCGGAATTTCCCGTTCACTCTCATTTTCCACTTCACAGAGGAATAAAATACCGGATGTCTCATCCACAAAAAACTCCGGTGAAATCCGCAGTTCTGTTCCCGCCTCTGCTTCTCGCAGGGAAAGCGTCATCCCAAACAAGAGGATTGACAAGAAAACACAAAGTCTGATTCCAAGATACAAGCTTCTGTCCGCAAGTCGACGCATGTTGTCCTCCTCAGATGAATGTCCTTTGCTCAGTATGTCTCGCCTGCGATTTCTTCCGGCTCCGTCACTTCCGACTCAAGTACCGCTGCCTCCCCCTGCCGGAACAGATAGACCGCCTGATTTCCCGCTCTGTCCTGAATTTTAACCCGAAGCGGTAACAGCTCCTGCGGTATTCGCAGAACACCGTTTTCTCTGTCTATCGAGACGCCCTCTACTGTCTGTTCTTCATGTTCGCAACACAGTGTATCCCAGTCTATTTGTGCCGCCTCATCGGAAAAGCGCAGGTGCATCCAAGCTTCTCGCTCTTGATATCCGAGATATACCGGTGCTTCGCTGTCAATGTTTGAAATTCGAATGCGCTTTTTCACCCTATGATTTGCGATATCGATTGCCTCTATCGTATAAACTCCGTTTTTTACGACAATTGCTTCGTACGCTTTTCCGTTCCGAAGCAAAGGAATTTCTTCCTCTCCGGACAAACTTATCTTTTTAATCGGAGCTCCGCTCATCACCTGAAAGCGCAGCAGCTGTTCATTGACATAACGGGAAGGATCTCGATATTGCACCGCGGAAATACGGATACCTCGCAGCGCAACGCTGCCGATTAGTCCCGTGGACAGGAGGACTGCCGCCGCCGCTTTGCCGATAACAGCGGAAGAGGCCAAGGCCGCCCGACCTCCCGTTTGCAGGTATTCCAAATGGAGAAAGAAAGTATAAAAGCTGAACGGGCTAAAGCAGAAGAGCTTATTTCCGAGCAACTTCTTCATCTTTTTCTTCGCTTCGGCAAGTCGGCTTTTCACCGTTCCGACCGGCACATCCATTATTTCCGCAATATCCCGTTCCCTAAGTTCCGAAAAGAACTTGAGCAAGAGCGTGGCGCGTAACGGCCAGGAAAGCTGATCCGCCGCAGTCATAATGGTATGTCGCTGTTCCAGCTGCTCAATCGACATCCCCCCGGCTGACATCGCATCCGCCCTCAGCTCCGACTCCAGAATCTCCTCCAACGGAACCCCCTTGGTGCTTGTAAAACGAACGGAAGTGATATAGTCCAGGGTGCTGTGATAGGCGATGCGATTGGACCAACACTTAAAGCTCTTCGGATCCGTCAAGTCTTCGATTCGATGGAATATTTGCAAAAATACTTCCTGTGTGAGATCCTCAGCCTCATGCTTGTCTCGTACCATCTTATAAATCAGATAATAAATCGGCTGATAGCAGAGGGAGTAAATTCCGTCAAAAGCCTGTACATCCCCTTTTTGGTATTCTCTGACCAGTTCCACAACCCGTTGTTCCCGTAAACTCAGCACCTGTCAGTCCCCCCGTTTTTGTGCAAACACTGCTTCACAGCCGACTGCCATAACAGCAGCGACATCCACAAGCCCAAAAGCAATGTTACATCCGGGCAAATGCCCTCTTGTCTTTCCCCCTGTTTGCGGTAACTTTTGCCCTGTGCGCTTTGCTTTCGCACGTTTCCCGATTCGCAGACGCTTTCCGCGAAGGTACGAATGTATCGAGCGCCCTCTGTGCATTTTACACGTTTCTAACTTGGCCCACGGAAGCGGCAGTTTCGCCTGCTGCTTTGTTCTTTTCCCTTCTCGCAGCATCAAGTTCTCGCTTATTTCCTCTTTCTTATTCCCCGTATCGCTTTTCGTCCCATCCGCTACAACGCGCGTTTCCGTTGCTTCCGGACCCTGCCCTGCCGCTTCGAAATTTAAAATCTTCGCTGTATTCGCTTGTGTTTGTCCGCGCCTCTTTCTATGTCGTCTTTTTTCCCGCGTTGTTTCCCGCCTTACAAGCGGCAAATCGATCTCACGCGTAAGCGTGACACTTTCAGCCTCAAACGGAAACTCCGGTTGATTGCAGACTTGAAATATCGCGTCCCTTCCTTGATAGTGAACCGCTTCATATTGCGGAATCCAGCCAAACGGGATATCCATTTCCTCAATGCCGATTACACAGCCTTCCGGCAAGACGCCGGAGAATATAACAGCATCTTCTCGAAATCGCTCGGCATCTTCGGCATCACTTGCGCTTGCCCGGCCGCTTCGGCTTCTCCGCGCATCGGAAGGACTTGCCGCCAAGTCCCAGACAGCCTCCCAATGATTGCTTGTATTCACTGCCTTGATTTCCCCGAGCACCGCAAGCACTTCTCCGTCACGCAAAAGCAGCGGGCGAAAATAAGCTTCCTCCTCGGTTCTCTCCGCAGCCCAACTCTTTTTTACGACGATGCGCTCTACCGTCCTCGCCGTCTGTTTTACAAACACCGCGCGCAAAGGCTGTGTCCGTTCCCGACAAGAGAGCTCCTCCGTCACAAGAATGCGCTGACTGCCGTCTTGCAAGTTTCCTTCCCGCAAACGCCGATTGAGTTCCTGTCTCGCTTCAGCGGGACTCCCGTAGCTGCCCAATAAACGTTCATCTTCAAAAAGCAGTACACGGCTCTCCGGCAGCAAGCTGTAAGCTCCGTGCCCCAAAATTTCGCCCCTCAGCAGCCCGATTTCATCGCCCTCCGCTATGAATCCGTGTGCGATACGGAAATTCGCATTCCGCATATGCGAATCTCCGGTTTCAAGTTCTATTCCCAGAACGGGCCCGCTTGCCGAGAAGTATAGATTCCACACTTCTTCGCGAAACTCGATCTCATCGAAAGAATCCGATGTCATATCTCGTCCGCGTGTCGAAGCCTCCGACGCAGGGGCTTCCGCTACAATGAATCGAAATGTATCCTGCATCGTGTGACAGTCCGGCGGGAAATTCACCTGCTCAAGCCGGTAGCTCCCGCTCGGCAAGTCTGAAAGCAGCAATTTTCCGTTCGCATCGGTACAGAATTCCGTATGCTCCGGCAATACGGCAGCCGAACCGCCGCTTTCACGGATCAGACGGTAGCATATTCCGGAGAGCGGTTCTCCATCCGCTGTCTCCGCAATCAATTCCACGCCCCCCACGTTCTCAAGCCTTAACTCATCCCGAAATGCTCTCACGCGACGACATTCGAAGGGAAGCGACCAGCGAAGTCCGATTGCCTCTTCCTCCGCCGCACTGCTCCGGTAACTTGTCTCTGCGGTAAAAGACTGCTGAAATGCGTTTTCCGCACTTTGCAGAATCTCGGCTTCGCCGCAAGTTCGAACTACGACCGCCTTTTCCCCTTGCTCTGTGCTGTGCAGTATGATTCGTCTGTCAATCGTTCCGTTTCTGTCATAAAACGGGAGTGGGAGAATCAAGCTGCTGTCCAGACGGTAGTGACCGTTTTCAAATCCGCGCAGTTTCTCCGGCACGCGAGCAATGGGATTGTCGCGCAAGTCTATTTCCCGCGCCCCAAAATACGTTTGATGTTCTTCGATTTCGGGATTCGCAGCAAGCGGACTTAAGTCCGAAATCATATTTCCCGAAAGGTCGATATAGGCCGCATTCCGGAGCAGATGAATCCCGGCGATATCTCGAATTTCCCTTCCGTTCGCCCGAATCCCGGCATTCTCCGTATCGATTCCGTATTCAAGTAAAATCTTCTCCGTACTGTCTTCGAATGATATCGGATAGCTTCCGTCCTCGATATGTGCCGAGATGCTGTCAAAAATCGCTTCCGCAAAAGCCCGATCCGATATCCCTATCGCTTGAATCTGCTCCACGCTAAAGTTTGACACGCGATCGAGCGCCCACACCGTGCCGCAGCAAAGCATGCACTGCCATAGCAGCAAGATCAAAAATACAATGTGAGAAGACCGTCTGCGTGCATCTGCCTTTGCTGTCGTCATATCACGTTCCCTCCCCAAGTATGTTGCCACCTCAGCGTAAGTCACTCCACGTATATAAGGACGGGTATTTGCAGTAAAAGGTTCGATTTTTTTACAAAAAAACGGCGGAATTTTTCCAATTCCGCCGTTCAGCATGTACAGCAGAACTTGGAATAATACTACCATAGTTCTGCTTATTTTCTCTCTAAAAGTTAGCAAAGATTTCTTTCGATTTTATTAAGTCAGCTCTCTTTGTACCCAAGCGCCTGCTCCAGCGCATCTTTTTCCTCGCTTCCGAGCAATACCTCGGTCTGACCGCAATCCACCGTCTTAATGTAAAGATAGCAACCTTCGCGAGAGTGCACGGTATTCATGATAAAGCCGGTATTGGTGTAGTCGAGCAAGGCAATCGCAAAACTCATTTTTCCGCCCATGTCCTTAAACGCATTGTAGCGCACAATACCGAATTTCTGATAGGAAGCCCTCTGATTCTTGTTCAGAACACGAATGGCCTCCTTATTGGCTCTGTCTTCCGATCTCAAATCGCGCAGTGCTTCCTCCAGACCGAGTATCATATCCTCCATACTCTCCGCATCTCTGCCCCGCATGAAATAGTCATAAGAGCGCTTCATTTTCCCGTATCTGCTCAGGAGATAGATCACTAGAATCAAAAGAATCGCATCAAATGCGGCTAAAACCCCAAATATCACTGTTTGCATACACAGTGCCCCCTCACTTGTTCTCTACGGTGCGCAACAAATCCATGATGCGCTCCAACTCAGCCATTGAATAGTAGTCAATTTCCACACGCCCTTTGTTGTTATCTCGTCGGTTGATGTGGACCTTGGTGCCAAGTATGCCCCGCATCTTCTCTTCGTAACTCTGATAGAACAAACTGAGATCCTCGGTCTCGACCTTCTTTTCTTTTTTCTCCTTGCGCTTTTTCTTTGCCTGCTTGACCAACTTCTCCGCTTCGCGAACGCTGAGCATTTCTGCGACAATTTTCTCCGCAAGCAGTTCCTGCTCGCTTTCGTCCTCCAATGCGAGCAGTGCCCTTGCGTGACCCGAAGAAATTTTTCCCTCGACCAAAAGATCGCGAGCCCCCTCCGCAAGCTTCAAAAGGCGAAGCGCATTGGTGACCGTCGTGCGACTTTTGCTCACTTTGTCCGCGACTTCCTCCTGCGTGAGATGATAGTCGCGTATCAACATCTGATACGCCATTGCCTCTTCAATCGGATTCAAATCGGCGCGCTGCACATTCTCGATGATGGAAATTTCCGCCACCTGCTGCGAGCTGTAATCTCTGACCAACACCGGTATTTCCTTGAGTCCGGCTGCCTGGGCCGCACGGTAACGCCGCTCACCGGCAATAATCCGATAACCGCCCTTCTCATCCCGTTGTACCAGCAGAGGCTGCAATACACCGAAATGACGAATGGAGTCCGAGAGTTCCTGCAAAGCTTCCAGATCAAAATGCTTGCGCGGCTGATCCGGATTTCCGTGCACCTCTTCGATGCGGAGTAACATTTCCTTCTCCCGCACCGGAGCAGCGGTCTGCTCGATAGAAACTTCACTGCCCGCTACCGCTGTCTCTTCCTTTTTTTCTTCGAGATGGTCCATACCGCCCAGCAGATCGCTGAGCCCCTTACCGAGTCTACGCTTTTTACTCACCGCACACATAGATATTACTCTGCCTCTCTCATTAAAATCTCAGCCGCAAGCTTACGGTAATTTTCCGCACCGGTGGAACGCGGGTCATACTCGGTTACCGGCATTCCGTAACTCGGAGACTCCGCAATACGCACATTTCTCGCAATAACCGTGTCATAGATATATTCCTTCAGAACATCTTTCACACTGTCCACAACTTGTTGGGACAAATTATTTCTCGCATCATACATCGTAAATACAATGCCGTTGATGCGTAGCGCAGGATTTAACTTCATCTGCAAAAGCTTAATGCTGCGCAACATTTGGTTGAGTCCCTCCATCGCGTAATACTCGCACTGAATGGGGATGATGACATCGGTCGCCGCGGTCAATGCGTTGATGGTCAGAAGACTCAGAGAGGGAGGGCAGTCGATGAAAATATAGTCGTAGCGATCGACAACAGCCTCCAGATAGTGCTTCAGAACATACTCGCGATTCTTCTTTTCCAGAAGTTCGAGTTCCAGACCGGAGAGATTTACGTTGGATGTCAGCACATCCAAATTCTCGGAATAGCTCTTATGAACCGCCTCCTCAAACGTACATGCATCCATCAACAGCTCATATATCGTGTTATCGTCTTTTTTCTTTTCAATCCCGAGACCGCTCGATAAGTTTCCCTGCGGGTCAAAGTCAACCGCCAATACACGCATACCGGCTTCTGCAAATGCCGCCGCTAGATTAACGACAGTTGTCGTTTTTCCAACTCCGCCCTTTTGATTTGACAATGCAATGATTTTTTTCATGATTGCTTCACCGTGCGCCTCTCTACTCGAAGATTTTTCGCTTTGTTCTATAT
>CAJPKN010000064.1 GCA_905370385.1 Stomatobaculum longum | reverse complement strand
TCGCCGACAAAGGCGGTCGAGGTGGACTTAAACACGAGCTTCAGCAAGATCTTCACAAACTCCGCCATCACGCCCGCAACCGGACCGTAGGCAAAGCTCAGGATTAAAATCGGGAGCTCCGAGAGGTCTATTTTATAGAAGGGTGGGGCAAAGGGCACCGGCACCTCAAACATCATGAGTACGGCAGCCACCGCCGAAAAGAGGCCTATCATGGCGATTTTTCTCGTGTTGAGGATGCGCTCTCTCTGCTGCCGCCGCCGCTGAATGCGCTTCTCAATCACATAGGCGACAAAGAAGCAGAGGAACACAACCAGTAAGAACTCTCCGACAAAAATCAAATTTTCCGCAATCTTCTGTCCTAAATTTCCCGTCATTGCTTAATAATCTCCCATACATCGTCTGTTTCGAGTCCCAGGCGCCACACCGCGACACCCGCTATCGACTTACTCTTGATGACATCCATTCTGGTCTGCATGGACTTGGCGTCCTCCATCCAGATTAACTGCAGGCTGCCGTTGTTGGAGCGCTGTCCGTAGTTCTGCCCGAGGGTCTCGTCGAAATTAAGACCGATCTGGTTTTTATCGACCCACTCCTTTGCGCCCTTCATGCCGAGCGCCTCACTGCTCACCTTGCCGTTCTTATCCTCGGTCCAGAGCCGCGTGTAGAAGGGCACTGCTTGGATTAATTTCTCCGCGGGCACTTCCGCAAGACTCATATCGAGCCCCGTGGTCACAAAGCCGAGCGACGCCGTGCTGCCGGGCTCATCTCCCTTTGTGTGCTCATCGTAGCCCATGTTAATCACATAGTCGCAGAAAACGCCGAGTTCCTTTCTGTCGTAATAGAGGTTAAAGCTTGCGGGATTCGGCACATCCACCGTCAGATACAGTTGCTTTTCATGGCAGGCCAGCGAGAGTTCTCGGATAAACTCGAGATACTGATCTATGGCCTCTTCTTTGATGAGCTCAAGGTCCACATTGATGCCGTCGTAACCGTAGAGATCCGCATCCGAAATCAGGGACTGAATCAGCTTTTCGCGCACCGAAGTCTTTTTCAGGAGCTCACCCGTTGTGACTGTCTTGTCAAAGTTATCGAGAAGGGCAAATACCTTGAGCCCCTTCTCATGCGCCTCTTCGACATAGGCGCGATCCGCGAAGTTCTGGTATTCTCCCTCATTGCCGCGGAGGGAAAACCAGGTCGGCACAATGACATTCATCCCGCTCGCATTCTGTGCGAGCGTCCCGAGTCCCTTATTGGCCGCCTGGTTGGAGACCAAGTGAAAGCCGAGGAGCACCTTTTCACCGAGGGCAAGGCTCGGATACTCCTGTTTTGTGAAGTTGCTTGTGTAGGGTACGGTTTCGGCCGCGCGCAGATTTTTAAGCTGCACATAGCCGGTAAAACCGCTCTCGGTCTTCACACGGGTCCAACGTGTCGTGTCGGTTGTCGCACCTTCGTGATCCGGGATCACGCGGAGAGCCTCGTTTTTCTTCACTTCGGTGACAATGCTGCCGCGCACGCTCGGACGGCTCCGAAGCGCCAGCTTATGCTTTGCCGCCCGCACTTCGTCGCTCTCCGGCAAGGGTGCAATGAAAATGCGCTTCACGCTGCCGTCGAGATAGCTCTCAATGCGAACGTCCGTGAACTCACGGAGCAAGGGCAGGGAGAGATAGAGTTCCTGATCCTCCGTATAATAGAGTACCTTGCCCTCGGTATCTTTTTCCTCGGGCGTAAACTTCCGAACCCCCGTCGGTGCCGCATAGACTATGAGTTTTTCATCCCGATCCCAGTAGAAGCGCTGATTCATCTCCCGTTTCACGAGAGACAGCGGCAGGTAGACACTGCCGTCCCGCATGACGGCCTTCTCCTTTTGGAGTTCATAGTCGTAAATTACCGCAACTTCATCTCCCGAAGCCCCGAATAGCTCTGCCTCGCCGATGCGCACGCGGCTCGGCCCGAAGCGCAGGTACCAGAGCGAAAAAATCAGCGCGCCGAGTAACAGGACAAGAAGGAGGGGTAAGAGAGGCAAGTTCCCGCCCCGCTTTCGGCTCCGCCTGCGGCTATCGCTCACACGCTTTACCGGCTCCGTCTCCTTCAACTTTTCTGTTTCTTCCAAGATAATCCTCCTCTTTGCGCAAAAGCGCACTTGCAATCTCATATAATTAGGAAGAGAGCCAAAAATTATTCCGAAACAGTATATCATAAAACGAAGTGCTATGTGTTAAGACAAACAAAAAAGCGACAGCGCGCTCCGTGACAAGCGCACTGTCGCCGTGCTGCAAACTTGCAGGCTCGGCAGCACACAGAAATTGACCCATGCTCCGTGACATTGAGTCGGAATTGCGAATTCCGCGGGTTGCCGCCCTCTGCCGCGCGAGACGGATGGCTTAATTCGCGCGCGCAAAAAGCGCCGGACAGCTCCGGATTCAAACTGCATTTTTCTGGAAATACACCGCGCGGATGCGCGCAGTGCGGCAGCAAGAACGCCGCCGTATGAGAAGTGAAACATCTGTCTTGGGGGACAAGATTCGAGACCATCCTCCTGTTCTCCATCCGAGTTCAGTATATCAACAGGACACATATTCTTCAATTGCCAAAGCAGCAATTCCGTTGTATTATGCATTAACAAAACAGAAGGAGGTGAAGTCCATGAAACTAGAACGCGTCAGCGAATACCAGATCAGCTGCACCCTGTCCGGTTTTGACTTGATTGAGCGCAACATGGAGCTCGGTGAGCTCGCCTACGGCAGCCAGAAAGCACGACAGCTTCTTCGGGAGATGATGCAACGGGCTTCCTCTGAATTGGGCTTTGAAGTCGATAACATGCCGCTCCGTGTGGAGTCCATACCGCTCTCGGACGACAGCATTCAGGTATTGATTACAAAAGTAGATGATCCGGAGGAATTGGATGCGCGTTTTTCGCGCTTTGTACCGCCGCTCGAGGGAGACTTCGAAGAGCGCCACGGCATCGAGGATCTCTTACAGGAACTCGAGAATAAGGGGGCCGTTCCGCCTTACCCGCCGCCGTACGGCAGTGAGGATATGACGAACGAAAACAAAAACACCGCGCCGGAGGCCCATATCCGCGGCTTCCGTTTCCCGAACCTCAACGCGGTCATTGCGGCCGCGCATGCAGTCCGCAGCACGCCCGAAATTGCGAGCGAGGCCCTCTACCGGGATCCGAAGAGCGGTAGCTATATTCTGACCGTCAAGGCCGAAACCGAGACGCCCGCACTCTTTGCGGCGCTCTGCAACCGTCTGAGCGAATACGCCGAGCCGCTTTTCTTAACGACCGGCCGCGCCGCTTACTTTGCGGAGCACTATCGCACCGTCCTCTCAAAGGATGTGCTGAATTCGCTTGCGAAGCTCTGATAGACAGGTTTAAGTATTGTTAGTTAAGCACAACAAATAGTTCATCGTGTACCCCCAAAAGTGCAAGTTTCACAGTGTTACGCGCTTGAATTTAGCCCTTGTTTCGTTTAAGATATGGGAAACAGCAAAGATGCTGTCGTCTTAGATGAATCAAGGAGGAAGTAATTATGGCACGCAGAATTTCTGATGCTTGCGTCAGCTGTGGCAGCTGCGCCGGTGAATGTCCCGTCGGTGTGATCTCCCAGGGAGACACCCAGTATGTGATTGACGAGGCTGGTTGCATTGATTGCGGTGCTTGCGAGGCAGTATGTCCTGTCGGCGCAATCGCTGAGGCTTAAATCACAGTTAAAAAGCTCCGGGCTTATGCCCGGAGCTTTTTGCATCTACGTTGCCGCATAGGACGAATTTTCTCTGCCTACCTCTTCCTTGCAACAGTATGTTTGAAAACGCCCGTTCTTACCAATGCTTCGGAAAGAACGGGCGTTTTTAGAATTCGCGACTCAGCGCGCCATATTGACAAAGCGCGTGGTATCCGGCTTCCAGACCAGGCTCACCGTGCCGATGGGGCCGTTACGCTGTTTTGCGATGATGACCTCGGCCTCGTTCGGGTGTTCCGTGTCCTTGTTGTAGTAGTCGTCGCGGTACAGGAACATAACCACGTCCGCGTCCTGCTCGATGGCGCCGGACTCTCGGAGGTCCGAGAGCATGGGTCTGTGGTCCGGGCGCTGCTCCACCGCGCGGGAGAGCTGCGAGAGCGCCACGACAGGTGCCTGTAACTCGCGGGCCAGAGCCTTTAAGTTGCGGGAGATGTCGGAAATTTCCTGCTGGCGGTTCTCGCCCGACTTTCCGCTGCCGCTCATGAGCTGCAGGTAGTCGATAATCACGAGATCCACTCCGTGCTCCAACTTCTGCTTGCGGCACTTACTCCGAAGCTCGCCTATGCCTATGCCCGCCGTGTCATCGATTACCAGATTCTTGCTCTCGGCGATGCGCGCGGCCGCCTCAATGATATTGCCGAAATCACTGCTCGAGAGATCGCCGTTACGCATTTTCTGCGCGTCGACGCCGGATTCCATCGAGAGGATACGGTTGACCAGCTGCTCCTTGCTCATCTCGAGCGAGAATATCATGCAGGAGAGTCCGTTTCGCACCGCCGCGTGCTCCACAATATTCAGAACGAAGGCTGTCTTACCCATGGAGGGACGCGCCGCAATCAGCACGAGGTCGGAGGGCTGGAGACCGCTTAACTTCCGGTCAAGGTCTATAAAGCCGGTCGAAATGCCGGTCACCTCCGCCCCGTTCTGATAGGCGGTCTGAATCCGATTGATGACATTCAGCGTAATTTCTTCAATCGGCGTAAACTCGGCCGCGCTGCGCTGTTGGAGGATGCGAAACATCTTGTCCTCGGTCTCCTGCAGGAGATTTTCCACTTCCTGACTGTCCGCATAGCAGCTGTTCGCAATTTCCTCGCTGGCCTGAATCAGCTTCCGCTTGACCGCCTTGGCACGCACTATCTTTGCGTATTCCCGGATATTGGCGGCGGTCGCCTCGCTCTGCGCAATCTCGCGCAAAAAATCGAGGCTCTGCACATCCGGCGGCACTTCCTTGGTCTTCAGTTTTTCCTGCACCGTCAAAATATCGACGGGCTTGCCCTCATTGAAGAGTTCCGCCATGCAGGCAAAGACCGTGCCGTAGGGACGGGAATAAAAATCCGCCGCGCTGCAGTGTTCCAGCGCGACGGCAAGACTTCCCTGGTCCACGAAAACCGCACCGAGGATGGAGCGCTCTCCCTCCTCGCTGTGCGGCATCACGCGCTTTAGGACATTTTGGACATCGTCGGTCATTTCTCTTCCGCCACAGTGACCTTGAGCTTCGCCTGTACCTCGCGGTGCAACTTGACCACGGTCTCATAGCTTCCGAAGTTCTTCAGCGGCTCCGCGAGCGCAATCTTCTTCTTGTCGAGCTCCAGGCCGAGCTGCTCCTTCACTGCCTCCGCGAGTTCCTTGGTCGAAACGGAACCGTAGGTCTTTCCGTTCTCGCCGCCCTTGATGTACACGGTCACAGCGCCCGCCTCAATCTTTGCCGCGAGCGCCTTTGCCTCCGCGAGCTGCTCCGCGGCGATCTTTGCCTCATTCGCCTTCTTTAACTTCAGGCTGTTCAAATTCTCCGCCGTTGCCGCTGCGCCGAGCTTCTTCGGCAACAGAAAGTTTCTTGCGTAACCCTCAGAGACCTCCACCAAATCACCGGCCTTGCCGAGCGACTTCACATCCTGCAGTAAAACAACCTTCATTAGATTTCTCCTTTCAAAAGCATCTCATCGATGACCTGTTTGACTTGGTTCATCGCTTCTTCTTGGGTCATATTGGCAAGCTGCGCGCCGGCTATGGTTCTGTGACCGCCGCCGCCGAGCTTCTCCATCATGACCTGCACATTGACCTCATCGATGGCACGCGCCGAGAGGAACACCTTCTCACGGAAGGTGGTCGCCACAATACTCGCCTTCACGCCAATCACGTCGAGCAGGTCGTTTGCCGCCTGTGCGCCGACCACGGTCGGGCTTTCCAGCCCCTCCGAATCGCAGAAGCTCAGCGCAAAGTGCTCGCGGTAAATCTCCGCATTGTGAATGGCTTCGCTCTTCGCGCGGTAGTCATCCAGCTTCTCACGGAACAACTTGCGCACCCGCGTCACATCGGCGCCGTTACGCCGAAGGAAGGCCGCCGCCTCAAAGGTGCGCACACCGGTCTGGTTCTGGAAATTGTGCGTGTCGATTACAATGCCGGCGTACATGGCATCCGCCTCGACCGCCCGTATCTTGACCTCATCCGAAATATACTGCACCACCTCCGCGACCATCTCGCAGGCGCTGGAGGCATAGGTTTCGACATAGGAGAGCTGGGCATTCCGAATGGAATCCTGGCTCTGTCTGTGATGATCCAGCACCACAATGGTCTTTGCGGCATCCAAAAGCCTCGGACCCTCGACCATGGAAGGACGGTTTGTATCCACGACCACAAGGACGGTACCTTCATCGAGTAGCTGCAGGGCCTTTTCCTCGGGAATAAACATATCCTCCGGGTAGTCGCCGTTTTGGAAGCGCGCCAACATGGGCCGTATTGCATTGTTGACTGCGGAAGAGACAATGTGCGCCTCTTTCCCCATGGTCGCCGCAATGCGCCATATACCGACCGCCGCACCGAGAGAGTCAATGTCCATGAGCTTGTGGCCCATAATTAAGAGTCTGTCTTTATTCTCGATGAGTTCGCGGAAGGCATGGGCTTTGACGCGTGCCTTGACGCGGGTGGTCTTCTCCTTCGAGTTCGTCTTGCCGCCGAAGTAGTGAATGTTCTCGCCGTCTTTCACCACGGCCTGATCGCCGCCGCGTCCCAGCGCCATATCGATAGCCTGGCGCGCAAAGTCATAGCACTGCGCGTAGGTTGCGCCGCCGTCGCCGATGCCGATGGAGAGCGTGATGCGCATCTCGTTGCCGATGTTTACCGTCTTCACCTGCTCAAGGATATCAAACTGGGTCTCATAAAGTTCCCGCAGGTGGCGGCGCTCCATCACGAAGAAGTACTTGTCTTTCTCGAGTTTCTTCATGATGGCCTGCATGCCGTCAAAGTAGCGGACAATCTTCCGGTCTATCATGGCCGTGAGCAGAGGCCTACGCACGTCGTCGACACTCTCCATGGCCTCCTCGTAGTTGTCGAGGTACAAAAGTCCCGCCGTGAGACGCCGACTCTCCTCCTCTTCGCGGAGTTTTAAGAGTGCGGTCTCATCGTAGAAATAGAGTGCAAAGACCTTGTCATTGCCGAGTTTCTCCCGCACCAGACGCACGCGGAGCCGAAGTTCTCCGAGACTCAGATGATAATCCGCGCTCTCCGTAATTTTCGCAAGTTCTTCCGGATTGAGTTCCGGAAACAGCTCATCCAGTCGGCGGGGATTTTTATGTTGTGCCGCAAGCAAAGCCGTCATCGCCGTGTTCTGATACGAAAACGCACCGCTGCGATCCAGAAGCGCATAGCAGAGATCCAGATTTTCGGCAAGTCGCGCCTGCATGCTGTCCGTTGCCGCGGAAAAACCGATCATCGCGCGATTTATCTCCGCGCCGGAGACGGCATAAAGCCTAAGGCAAATACCGCCGCAAATCAGGGCCAGGAGAAATACCAGCAGGCCGGTCTCCCAGTTTGCGACGCAAATCAGAACCGCCATCAGTATGGAAAGCACGGCGGGAAATATGGGCCATCTGAGATAATTCCGCAATTTTTCCTGCGCTTTTCTTTCCTCTTTCATCCCTCCTCCTTTCATATAAATGCAGATATGTAGCTACGATTATAGCATAGGAAAGCCATGCCGTCATTCCGGCATTTTGCGCTTCTATACAAGGAACAGGGGCTGTGCTATAGTAAACGTATGTCAAAAAACAATGAAAAAACCAATGTTTGCCGTCTTTTAGACGGCAAAAAGCTCGCGTATGTCGAACATACTTACCCACCGGAGGAGGCTGTCAGCGCTGAGGAGGTCGCCGCATATCTCGGCCAAAATCCGGCGCAGGTGTTTAAAACGCTGGTCACCGTCGGAAAATCCGGTCAGCACTATGTCTTCGTCATTCCGGGCCCCGCTTCACTCTCCCTAAAAAGTGCCGCCAAGGCAGTCGGCGAAAAATCCGTCGCCATGCTTCCGCAACGGGAACTTCTCCCGCTCACGGGCTATGTGCACGGCGGTTGCTCGCCGATCGGAATGAAAAAGTTTTTCCCGACGGTCGTCGATGAGAGCGCAGAGAAATTCGAACACATCATCCTCTCTGCCGGAAAGCGCGGCTATCAGGTGGAACTCAGCACCGAGGTGCTCGGCAAAATGATACGCTTTTCGTATGCCGCACTCACGGAGTGAGCGCACAGAGAGGTAAACACATGGCACTTAAGTCACGAAAACGTAAGAAGAAAGCCCATATTGTAGTCCGTGTCCTAAAGAGTATCCTGCTCGGCATCATGATACTCATCTTCGCTGCGGTCGGCTTTGTCTTCTTCAAGGTCTTCCCGGATCTCCAGTCCATTCAGCAACACGCCTATGAGACCTATCAGCACAGGTCCGAGGA